>JBCDMB010000019.1 GCA_038744685.1 Verrucomicrobiota bacterium | reverse complement strand
TACGACCCCCACTTGATGCTTCTGACAAATAGGCCGGAACCCTTGTTGATTTACCCGTTCCAGGCGGTGCGGTGAGTATCGTCAAACCGGGGGTCGAGAAGGCTGATTCGATCTTGCCGCGGTATTCGTCAATCGGAAGAGCGGACGGCACCTTAATAGCTTACGGGCCGAGGGAGGCCCCCTCCTTTTTTTTCATTTTTTTCTGCTCGTAAAGTCTTGAGTCGGCCTCGCACAAGGCTTGATCGAGGGTAATTTTTTCTCCGTAAACAACCGTGCGGTATCCGTAGCTGGACTGAATCGCAAAAGAGAATTTTCCCTCCGCATTAAAGCGGGAGAGCGCGGTCTCAAACTCCTTCAGGATTTCTTCGGGGTTTCGACTCGCTGAATCTGCGACGAAAGCTACAAACTCGTCTCCTCCCACACGGGCGACTAAATCGTCACGGTCGAATACTGTCTTTAATAGGTCTGAGAAAGATCGAAGCGCCTCGTCTCCTTGCTCATGACCAAAGGTATCGTTGACCTCTTTAAAACGGTCCAAATCAAAAAAGAAAAGGTGACTCTTCCCATCGTTGGTTGCCAACTGCTCCTTAAACTGCCTTCCTGCAACGGCAAAAAATCCTCTGCGGTTGTAGAGTCCCGAGAGTTCGTCAATTACGGAAAGTCTCCTCAACATAGACCTCATTCGATGTCTTTCCCGGGCATAGCGAAGGGCGCGCAGAAGCATGCGATCATTGTACTCTCCTTTTACGAGATAATCCTGAGCTCCAAGTTGAACCGCTCTTACACCAACTTCTTCACTATCGTTCCCGGTGAGAACGATTACCGGGTGCATTTCCGCAAGAGAAACGCTGTGTTGAAGGGTCTCTTCAGTGTTACTGTCTGGGAGATTTAGATCGAGAAGTATGACGTCAAACCTCCGCCTTGCTAGTTTATCTTTCGCAGACTCAATTGTTGTTACATGGGTCGTTTCTGCAGCGACGCCGCCTTTCCCTAAGATAACACGAACGAGTTTTGCTGCGAGAAGATCGTCTTCTACAAGAAGTACCTGAAGTGAATTCTCCAAGTCGAGGACGGTAGAGTTAGGGAGAAGGAAGGACAACGAGGAAATTTTGAAAATGGTTCTAATCAAGCCACGAAGTCTTATTAGGTGGCCAGTTTGACATTGGGGTTTCGCGGTCTCAGATTACAGCCTTTTAAGCGAACATGTATAACAACGAAACATTCCCCCCATTTTCCCTGCAGCGCCTCATGACGACTTGCTTTGGCGAAGGGCAGGGCGAGAAGCTCTGCATTTTGATCGATTTGCCAGACCCAAAAGACATTGAGGATTTTCGATTTTTGAAGGACGAATCCCTTTCTATTCAAAACTACGGTTACGAGGTGTTTTACAAGGGATTCGCCAGTGGAGACCTCGAAGCACTGAACTACACAGGAGGGGACATTTTTGCCTACAAGGAGTCCGGTGGGAGTAACCTGGATATGGAGGACGACTGCTACGATCCAGACGGCAATCACTTAAGCTTGGAAAAGGATATTTATCCCGAATACGGAATTATTCTCACGGTATCGACTTTTTCAGCGACAGCTCCGCTCACAGCCCAAGCGAAGAAATTTGGCTTCAGGGGTGCGACGTTGCACGGCCTCAACCAAGTCATTGTTGAAACGGGCCTTTCAGTAGACTACGACATCGTGAGTCACGAAGCTGAGCTGTTGCGCCTTGGACTTACTAGGGCGGACCGTTTCGAGTTGGATTTTGAAGTAGAGAACCAAGTGACCACCCTGACCCTCTACACAAACGGGCAAGAGGCGCAAAAAAGCCACGGCCTGTGCCCCCGTGGTAAACCCGACGTGGCAAACCTTCCGGCTGGAGAGGTTTATTTCGTGCCAGAGTCAGGTAGTGGAAAGTTCCCTTTCAAATACGAGGAGGAGACTCTTGGGATGCTTACCGTGGAAGATGGGAAGATTACTAAATCGCGTCTTCTTTATGGCAACTATTCTCTTATAGAGGAGCACAACGCGAAGCTTCTTGACGACCCAATGACGGGTGCACTTGGTGAACTGGGTTTTGGTACCCAACGCCTGCCTTTTTCGGGGCGTGACATCCAAGACGAGAAGATACTCGGAACCTGCCATATCGCTACTGGTCGTGATGATCATCTCGGCGGCCACCTGACACCGGATTTGTTCAAGCATCGCGAAAACGCATCTCACGACGACGTTCTTTACGCCCCCCACAAGACTCCAGAGATCAAGGTGAAACAGGTGAGAATGTACAGGGATGGTGAAGAAACTGTGATTTTGGAGAACTACAGGCCCGCACCTTACCTCTTGGGGCTTCTCGAGGCGCAGGCAGTCACTGCCTAGAAATAGGCGTCTGCGATGGCGTTGAAAGGAGGCGTCGACTATGAGTCGGATCGTCTGACGTCAGAGTACCTGCATTTTCACTACGCGGCTAGGAGCGATTTCTTCCCTTGGGGTGAAGCGGGCGTTCAGTTTCTTTCCTATGCTCAACGGGTAGTTTCGGAACGCTTTCCAAAACTCGCGACAGGGCGCGGTTTGGATGTTGGATGCGCGGTTGGTCGATCCGCTTTCGAGATGGCGAGATCATGCCGGGAGGTTGTGGGGATCGACTATTCGCGCAGATTCATAGAACGTGCAAAGGCACTTCAGAACAGCGGTGCTTGTCGATACCACATGGCCTTTCAAGGGGAAATGGCTCGTGAGTTTGTAGCGGAGGTCCCTGAGGGTATTGATCGTAAAAGGGTTGATTTTCTTGTGGGAGATGCCCACGCCCTCCCAACAGATATCGGGGTATTTGATTGGGTGCTAGGAGCCAATCTAATCTGCCGGCTTCGCAGCCCTAGAGACTTTTTGGCTCAGCTTCCTGACCTTGTAGTGAAAGGAGGGATTCTGGTGCTGAACTCGCCGTTCACTTGGATGGAGGAACATACTCAGTTTGATGAATGGCTGGGAGGCAGATCAACTGGTCCTCGCTCTGAAGAGGTCCTCAAAGAGATTCTCGATCCGAATTTCGAGCTGATAGATGAGACGTCGATGCCGTTCATGATACGAGAGACGGAGCGGAAGTATCAGCTCACTTTCGCTCACTCGGGGAAGTGGCGCAGGAGGTAGATGAAATTGCTCACTTGTGAAAGTGGGCCGCAACTAATTCGTCGAGAATATCCCGATTCTCTTCCTCGATGAAAATTGTCATCGTCGCCTGATCTCCTGCGCTTCCGTAGCGAACGTCAACTGATTCGATTCCATCGTCCAACTCTACTTCAAAGGGGACTTGTAGTGCCTTAAGCTCGGAAGCAAGCGTATGGCCATCACGAATACTAAACGTACTGTAGAATTGAAAGGGGCCTTCATCTTCTTCAATTCCATCGGGCTGGCGAAGGGCGTCCTGAAGACTTTTGCCGGGTGGCTTGCCAAAGAGTGCTGCGATTAGATCGCGAAACATGGATGATCGGGAAAAACGTTTCGGTTATTTTCTTGGACTGACAAACTCAATAAGAGTTCCGTCTCCAGGGTCCATAGAACCTCCGATTCTGATTCTCACTGCGCACGACGTCTTCAACTCACAGGGTTTGCTGCAAAGTTCACTGGCGAGAATACTCAAGCCGGGGTTATGTCCTACAATCGCGACGGATTTTCGGTCCTCAAGCCCGTCCAAAACCGTAAATCGTAGATTTTCGATTGAAGCTTCGTAAAGGGTGGGGCTGAGAGAAAACTCACTCCACGGGAGTCCCCAAGAGCTTCGAAAAAATTGTGCAGTCTGGTAGGCACGAATTGCTGGACTGGAGATGAGTATGCCGGGAGCTCCCCATTTTTTGGCAAGAAAAGAGGCGACTTGAGGACCTTCTCTGGCACCTCGTTCATTCAGCGGTCTATCGTAATCCGTTTCGTAGACGCTGTCCCACGAAGACTTGGCGTGACGAATGAGGTAGATTTCTTTCATTGCCGGGGTGGATCGGTAGCCATTTCTAGGATCGGATGAACTTGCCTCCTTCAACCTTAAAAATCTCCCAGAGCTCAGAATCGGAGGGTGGGATGAACTCCGTTCCGGTTGCAAAAAGCTGGCATTCCGAGGGTATGGCAGACCAAAAAGCCTTTCGTCTTCGGGAGTCGAGCTCGCCCAGAACATCGTCTACCAGGAGGATCGGGAAGTTCCCTTCGACGGACTGTAAATCCTGGAGAAAAGACAGTTTCAATGCTATCGCGAAATTTCTTTGCTGCCCGTCTGACGAAAAATCGCGTGCCACAGCTCCATTACTAAAAAATCCCCAATCATCTCGATGCGGGCCGGTTTGGGTGGCACCCAAGAGGCGATCTCGATGGAGTGACGAGTTCCACTTCTCTTGGAGAATCTCAGGAGAACTGAATGAAAAGGAATGGTTCAAGCGGAGCATAGGATCCTCTTGCATCCCCGAAATCTGGAGAAAGGTGTTTCGGAAGAGAGGAGAGAGCCGCGAGACACCCCGTTTTCGGTGTTGGTGCAGGGAAAAAGCGGCCCGGGCGAGTGGAATATCGAACGCTTTGATTTCGCGGTCATCAGATTTGTTCTTGAGCAAGCGGTTTCGAGCAGCGATTCCACGGGTGTATTCCCTGAGTGATTCGAGGTAGCCTGTTTGCGTGGAAGCAAAATGCAAATCAAGCAACCTTCTTCTTCCCGAGGGACTACCGCGGATGAGTTGAATATCATCGGATCCGAAAACGACGGAGGGAAAGCGAGAAAGAAAATCGGCCAAAGTTGAGCAAGGCTCCCCGTTGATTTGGGCATCCCGACCTCCGGAGCGGTTTATTTGCAGAAGAATCGTTTCCGTCTGGGCCGTCTGGTTCTCTATTTCAAAATACAGACGAGAAGTCACTTCATCGGCTTGAATAAGGTTTCGCAGATCTGATGTGCGGAAAGATCGAAAGGCATGGAGCAATCCCAGGGCTTCCAAAAGGTTTGATTTCCCCTGACCGTTTTCCCCGACGAAGAAGACGCGGCTCCGGCTAAACCGCAATCGGGTGCTTTTGATATTTCGAAAGCGATCCAGATTGCAGGTGGTGATCTTCATTCAGGGGGAATCTGGAGTTCTTGCCCGACGCGCAGATCGTTGGGACTCCGGAGCAAATCGCGGTTTGCTTGAAAAATTTCCTCCCATCGCGCGCTACTCCCGAAAACCGACCGGGCGATTGACGAAAGCGTGTCTCCAGGTTGAACGACATAGACCGCTGGTGAATTACCCTCATTGTTTTCCGCTTCCCGCGAACTATCGGTGGATGGAAAAGCTCCGCGGTTCGTCAACGCATCGATTCGCCGCCTCAGATCCTGATTCTCTCGCTCGAGCCGAATGATTCTAGCCTTGGATCGCTCAGCGTCTTCTCTTTCTCTCTCGAGAACTTCGAGAAGGTCAGTCTGCCCAAGACCTCCTTCGAAGGGTCGTCCCGGGAGAGTGCGGGCAAACTCCTTCTTCGCTGTGTCGATCAGATTCTCCACTTCTGGAGCTTGTCGCGCCTCGGGGCGAAGTTCCAGAAACTTGATAAAGTGATAAATGGAGAGAACTGGCTCGTTCATTTCTTCCAGGTATAGAAGACCTGCTTCGAGATGAGATTCTGGAGAATCCGTGCGGCTATCAATCACCCTCAAAAATGAGAGGAGTGCCTGTTCATCTTCTCCCTGGCGGAGGAGTCTCTTTCCCTTTTGGTAGTCGGGTTCATCCCTCTCTTCGAAAACGGGACGGTTGGACGGAGCACATCCCGTCGAAATGAATCCACAAAGAACAGCTGAGGCCGAGATGAGGAAAATGAACGCCCTAGACGCAAACATTTCCCGAAAACTAGCACCGGACCCGACGAAGGGCGAGGAACTAGCGTTTGGAGAATTGGAATTTTTTCCGGGCTCCCGGTTGTCCGGCTTTCTTACGTTCTTTCTCCCGCGGGTCACGACTTAGGTGACCGTCTTTCTTGAGTGGAGCGCGGAGCTCGCTATCAAATTTCTGAAGTGCTCTGGCAATACCCAGTGAGACCGCACCAGCCTGACCGGTAGTGCCGCCTCCCTGCACGCGGGCAGTAATGTCGAAAGAACTTTCGTTTTCGGTAGCTTTTAGCGGCGCGACTACGGCTCTCTGATCCTGCTCAATGGTAAAATAATCTGCCAAATCCCGGCCGTTGATTTTGAGATTACCACTGCCGGTTGTGATCCGGACCCGAGCTGATGCCCGTTTGCGACGGCCAGTCGCGAGGAATGTGGAAGCGTCACTCATAACTTATCAAATGCTAAAAGGTGAAGGGGGCGGGTTGTTGAGCTTCGTGAGGGTGAGTTTCCCCTGAATAGACTTTCAACTTTTTGATCATTTCGCGGGCTAGTTTATTCTTTGGAAGCATCCCTTTGACCGCATTTTCGACAAGAAATTCGGGTCGTTTTTCCCGGAAATCAGCTACACTGCGGTAGTGTTCATTTCCCATGTAGCCCGTGTAAAACATATATTTCTTCTGCTCCTCTTTCTTTCCGGAAAGCTGAACTTTTTCCGTATTGATCACGACAACGTAGTCGCCCGTATCCACGTGCGGAGTGTAGCTAGGTTTGTGGCGGCCCCGAAGAACGTTTGCAATTCGGACGGCGAGGCGACCGAGAGTTTCGCCAGAGGCATCGACCAGATACCAGCGGCGGTCTATTTCGGCGGTTTTAGCTACAGTGGTTTTCATTGTGGAAAAACGTAGGAGAACAACGGTGGATAGGAGGGTTGTCAATAGATTATGCGGGAAAACCCGAGCGTTTTCGAACGGATGTCTGAGATCGAATCGGAGTACCGAGTAGCTGGAGAGCAAAAAAAGGCCGCGCGAATACCGCGCGGCCTTTTGATAAAAGAATGAGTTCCTAGGCGAGGATCAGAATCCAATGCCCCAGGAGACGAAGAAGAGAGGATCGTCTGCTGCTACGTCGGATTCGTCAGCGAGAGAGACGGAAAAGGTGAAATCACCGAAATCCGTGCTCTTGCCGAGGTCAAGCTGTCCGTAGACGTAGTCTCCGTCGCTCGAGAAGTCGAACAGGTAGTAACCGACGGTGAGGCCTACAGACCAGCTATCGTCGAGATCAAATCCACCTGCAACGTAGAAGAAGGCGTCTCCATCTGTGAAGTAGCCATCGTCGATTTCACTGATGAATGTATAGGCGACACCGGCCGAGAGGAAATCCCACGACAGGCCGAGGTAGACTTCGGCAAAGTTCGCGTCTTCATCTGCTGCAGGGTAGATATACCCAATTACTCCGACGTCATAGCCGATTCCGTCACCGATTTCTCCGGCAAATCCGCCGTAGACGTCGAGTTCTGTTCCACCCGCGAAGTTGATGTTGGACACCCAGGTGCCGATGTAGATGCCGCTTTCATCGGCAAAGTCGAGTCCACCTTGGACAGCCGCATCGTTTCCAGTCTGGGAAACACCGCGGAAGACGTAGTTGCTGGTCACGCCGATATTGCCGTCGATGGGAAGATCCCCATCTTGAGCGGACGCAGTCACGAGGGAAGCGCACGCAAAGACAGCTGCTGCCGGCAGGATTTTGCTGAGTTTGTTCATATCAGTTGGTTTGTGTTTGTTGTTTTGTTTCGAATTCAGGTCTATCGACCCCTGTTCGAAACAACGAGCGTGCACTTTTGATGCCAATTGTCCAGTTGGAATGTCATATTACCGTTTCACCTTAATCGGAGAAACGAGTCGATTCGCCCCAGATCGCTAGGGCACAGTTTGTCCACGATTGGGAGAACGCCATTCGTTTACCGTTTGTCCCCAGTTCCTGACGCAGTGTAGGTGAGTGAATGAGCCTTCGAAACCGCTCGGTGAGTCCCTCTACATCGTTTTCAGCGGCGAGAAGGCCGGTTACCTCGTCCTCTACTGCCTCTGGTATGCCGCCAGACCGAGTCGCAACGATAGGAAGAGAAGACGCAGATGCATCAAGATAGACTAAACCAAAGCCCTCGATACTCTTCCGAGACTGTTTGCTCGTAAGAGCAAAAATGTCTGCCTGTTGATACTCTGCTGCCATCTGCTCTTCGGAGACAGGGCCCGTGAACTCCACCGGGAAGTGACAGCGGGAGGCAACGTCGAGGAGCTTTTCGCGGTATTTGCTGCGGACACTGGGTCCGACGATACGATAATGAATCAGTTTTTGGTCCTCTGTCGGCAGGCGACTGAGAGCAAGGAGGGCCTCAAGCTGACCCTTTCTGGGGTGGATTCTTCCGACAGTGAGGATAATGACTTTATCAGGATGGTCTTTCCCTTTGATGCCGACTGAAAGATCTGGAGGTTGGGCTATACTGGGACCACCTGGGGCGACCACGACGGGAGTGGACAGATTGGGGAAGGTTTCATCCAGAAGTTTGGCGTTGTAAGACGAGAGAACATGGATTTTCTCCGACCGATCGAGAAGACGTCGAAATAGAGCTTTTCGGTAGGGAGGAAAAGAGAATCTTAGGATTTCAGTTCCGTGGAGGATTACGGTGGGTCTTGAGAATCCTGGAATCCGAAAAAGAGGTTCGTAAAGGAGGGCCCTTAGAGCGGCAGGCTCGGCGATCACCAAATGCTCGGAATCCCCAATTCCACGTCTCCGCATAAACCGAAGTAAAGCAAAACGGGCTAGCCAGTCTTGCTTTCCTCGATGGCCCATTCTGACAAGCTTAAATGGGTAGGCACTATCTGCGGCTGAGGTTTCTCCTGGGGCAAGAACCGTCACTTCCCAACCTATTTTGCTGCAAGCTGCGGCCAATTCGGTGACCACCGTCGCTGCTCCGCCTATTCTGGGATGGAACTCGTGTGTAACGAAGGTAAGACGTGGTGAAACTGGAGGACTTTTTGGCAAAGTGTTTTCAGTGAACGAGAAAAGGGATCGACAGGGAGAAGGTCGAAACTTCTTTTGGAGCGAAAGAACCGTTTGCTTGAGCCACCCTTGACCTCCGTCGGATTCACCGACAAACCGAAACGATGGTCGAATCTGGTAAACGGAGTAGGGGATTGTTAGGGCTGACTGTTTTGCTGGGCTTGGGCGGAGTGATTGCCGGAGCAATTGGAGCGCATCCTCCCGAGGGATTTTTGGAGGATGAAGAAATGAGGAATGGATGGAGATCCGCAGTTTATTTTCTTCTTTTCCACGTCTTGGTGGTTCTTGCCTGCGCAGATCTCGCTGCGGCGTCCCTCGGAAGATTCCGTCTCCCGGTTCAACTTTTTATAGCTGGCATTCTTTTGTTTTCCGGTTCGATCTTCCTGCTGGCGTTGGGAGGACCGAGCTGGCTCGGTCCGGTCACTCCCGTTGGTGGACTGATCCTCATGCTTGGTTGGGCCGCACTTTTTTTCCAAGTCGTCAGGGCAGGGTAAAGTGAGCTTCTGCCGCAAGCCAACGTTCCAGTGAGTCGCAGAATCGAGCTACAGCAGAGTTTTCTTCTCCTTGATCAGCCAAGCTGGTTTGCAGAATATCTCGAAGGAGGATTCGCTGTCCCGGGTCCATTTGATCAACCCAGTCCTCCCGAATGGGAAGTCCTTCGGTTTTTGCGAGAAGGTATAGGGTCTTTAGATAGGCAGTTTCTGGCGCAGGAGAATTACTGACTGAGTCGAAAAATTGTTCGGACAGCGAAAAAAGAAAACTAGGATCAGGAAGGAGTTTCGCGTTGCGGCTGATCAGATTGGCAAAACGCGACGCGATCCGGATGCGTTCGTAAGAGAGAGCGAGCCCAGTTCGGTGTCTTGAGGATCGGTATTCAGAACCAAAGTATAGGGATCCGTTTTTCCCTTTGGTTTTGATAATTGTTGCGGTGTCAAAGACATCGGGCCTACCGGAGCGCTTCGACCGACGGAAAAGCAGGTAGTAAAAACCGCTTTTGGGAGAGAGGAACGCTACCCGCCAAAAATTTTCCCCTTGTTCGGTAACCGAAAGGACAAGTCCCTCGTCTTCTTCTGCCGGTGGAGCCATTTGGAAACCTTCCCGGTGTGTTGCTCCTTTTATCTTGAGAGAGGAAGTCCGGCATTCGGACCGATAATCACGATCGAAGGTGGCGAAAGACCCTCCTTCTTTGAATCAAGAGCGAGATTCCGGAGATTCGTGTAGATAATTTTCTCCTCTGGCATAGTCGCCCATTGGATGATCGCACAGGGGGTTTCCGGATCTGCTCCTCCCTCCAGAAGAGCGTCGCGAATGGAGGCCAAGCGACTCATCGCCATATAGAGGCAAAGAGTCGTTTTCAGCCGTGCGTATTGTGCCCAGTCGACTCCTTCTCCTTGTTTGGTGGGATCGTGATGACCGGTAAGAAAGACAACCGAAGAGTTGAAAGCACGGTGGGTGATGGGAATCTCGGCGCGTGCCCCGGCGGCTACCGCTGCCGTGACGGCTGGGATTACTTCGAAGGGAATCCCCTCCGAACGGAGTCGATTTACCTCTTCTCCTCCGCGTCCAAAAACGAAGGGATCTCCACCTTTGAGCCGAACCGTAGTCTTTCCCTGGTTGCTTAGCTCAACAAGAACATCCTGAATCTGTTCCTGAGTGTAAGAGTGGTAGCCGGCCCTTTTCCCCACGCAGATTCTCTCAGCTTCAGGAGGAGCCCAATCAATCACCTCGTCCGACACCAGATAATCAAACACCAGCGCTTCGCAGGAGCGTACAAGTCGTTCACCCTTCCTAGTCATTAGATCAGGATCACCAGGTCCGGCGCCGACAAGAAACACTTTACCTCGTTCTTGGTCGGTTGGACCGTCTTTTCCGTTGTCGTTCATGAGGGCGTTCTGAAGGATCAAGCCGTCAGTCTGAACGCTTACCACGGCATTGGGACGAACTCGCTTGGTGGTGGTGGGGACAGGATTCGAACCTGTGAAGGGATAGACCCGGCTGATTTACAGTCAGCATCCTTTAGCCACTTGGATACCCCACCGAAAAAAAGACGGAGAGTGGACCGCCAAAACGGCCTTGCCAAGTTCTTTTTTTGAGGCCGCCTGAGATCTAGAGAGCTGGGTTCTGCTACCGAAGATAGTAGCTGTTAGGACGTACGTTCAGCTTATCTTCTAGGCCTTCCGAATACACTTGTCCCGCTTTGCAGCGAAGCACGTTATCGAGGTTATCAAGGAACTTGTTCGAGGAAGCCCGGGTATGAGTGATCTCTCCCTCCCTGTTGAAAATTATTACTACGTAATCGTCTTTTTCGTAGCCATACTCGTAGCGATAGTTGCTGGCTGAGCTCAGGTATTCTTCTTCCCGAAGTGCAAAAACATCCCCATTGGCTGAAACACTCTGCTTGGCGGGGAAGTCCATAGGAACATTGGTTGCTGAAGCGACCAAATAGCGAGAGGAGTATCCCTTGTCTCGTGCTATGATGACGATTCGAACGGTGTTCCCTAAGAAGCTTTGAGAAAGCTCTTGATTCGCGATGACTGCCTCTGGTCGGTAAACTCTGGTTTTGTCTGACCAACGGGAGCCGTAATAGGCGGAGAACCGATTGTTATCGGTCGTTCGGTTCAACTTGAGATTGATTTCAATCCTGTCGTCTTCTCCGAGAAGGGTCTGAGCGTCTTTCTGTTGCTCCCATTGGTCTTTTATAAACTGCTGGTCTGGTTGGGAAAAGATACTCACTTGGACGGTGAACTGGCGGCGATCGGAACGCTGGAGATCTACCATCAAAACTCCGTCCCGATCCTCGTAGATTTCGACGATTTCGGCCTCCATTTCACGACCTTGCTTGTCCGTGAAGGTGCGTGCGGAAAGAGGAAAAGTCCAAAACCCGATCAGTAGGCTCACCAACACAGCCTTACGGAAGAAACGCTTGGTCTTGTCGCTTTTCATCTCGTTTCTGGTCGGGAGGGAGAATGAGTGCCAAGACCGACTCGGACAAGTGTATTCGCCCTGAACTTCAGAAATAAGCGCGAAGGACAAACGGTGTAGGCACTCTATCTGGATGGGAAAGATGCCCTCAGGATGCGGGTAGCTGTTTTCTCACGCTCCCCTCCCGAACCAGAAACCAGAGAATAGGGATGGTCCAATGTCCCGAGTAGGTTTTGGTAGAGAAAGAGGAGTTTTGTCCTGTCCTCTTTTTTGGGATTCTCGCGTAGCGGATCCGGGCTCCATGGCAGATCGATATTGAGGAGTAGAGTGTAATCGTAGACGTGGCTGCGGGTAATTTTGTCCACCTCTGGAGCGACTCGGCCGAAGCAGTATCGACTCCAAACCCAAATGACCTCGGGGCCGGTATCGACGAACAAGAAGGGGCGGTTTGGGTCAAGGAGCTTTGCTTCTGATTTGAGCTGTCCTTTAAGGATCAAGAGAAGGTCCTCCTCCTCATACGGTCTACGTAATTCTTGGAGAAACGAGCGTGCGTATTCAGGGACCCATGGACATCCGAACTTTCTCGCTAGTGACTGGGACAGAGTGGTTTTGCCAGTCGACTCCGGACCCGTGATACAAATTCGGCGAGTCATTCCGCGGTATTCGATTGGGCTGGTGATTTGCGATATTCCTTCAGCCAAAGAAAGAAGCCGGCCGTGGCGAGGATCGTGTAGAGGGCCATTAGACCTGCGTAAACAGGCAGGCCGCGTTCGTTGTAGAGCCATACCGAGAAGAGGTCGATCACGATCCAGTAGATCCAGTTCTCAAGGATCCGTTTGGCGACCATCCACGTAGCAAAAAAGCTAAAGACGGTGGTTGCAGCGTCTGCGTAGATGATTGCGCTTCCGAGAAAGTCAAGGATCTGGGCAAGTCCAACGGACAGAGCAGAGCACAAGGCAACTCCGACAATATGGAATGAGGCGGGGCGTGTTGTAATGGTTTTTCTCGCGTCGGCTCCAGCTTCCTTTGTCCAACTGTAGTATCCATAAAACCCCACGACTACATAGTAAAGGTAGAGAAAAGACTCCGCTAAGAGATTGACCCGAATGAACAGCCATATGCTGAGCAGGGAGGAAAAAATGCCGAACCACCATCCAGCTCGTTTTCCGCGTGCGATCAGGATGACATAGGTGATGGCAAGGACGGTCCCAATAATCTCGATCCAGCGATTCGTCGTAATTCCAGAGAAAAATTCCACGAAGAGAAACCTTGCTGTAGTGAGACCGACGATCCAGCAAAGAATTGTAATGAAGAGGCTTTGCTCTAGGAGCCAGTTTCCAGGATCCCTTCGAGTGGTGGCATAGGGGATTCAAGGCTCAGAGAAACAAGCCTCAGGAAGGTCCATTCCCGGTCGGAGACCGAATCGTCAGCGAGTATGATCTGCGCAGCCGCTCCAATGATCGCCTTCCGGATGGCAAACGATGAAGACTCTATTTGATCTAAAATTTCGGTAATCGCCGAAACGGGAACGTCTGAGGGCGGTAGTGAAAGGTGCTGAGCCAGCAGGGGTTGTCCACCGACGGCATCGGTAAACCGCTGGGTCGCGATGGACGGATCCGTTTTGTCTAAGGAGGCGACGAGGAAGAGAAGGCGAGCAATCGGCCCAGCCAGTGGTGCGACTTGGTTGCTTAGCCTCTTTGAAGCCCTTGCGTTTTTAGGCCGTGGATTGAAATTGCGGTGAATAAAGTAAAGGACAAGTGCCTCGCGAAGAGTGATTCTTCCATCCCGATGGGCGATTTTTTCCAAGAGTTCGGTCAACTCCTCTTCATCGCGTTCCGAGAACTTTCTCAGACCTGGAAAGGACAATTCCATCAATCCATACCGTTCTTCAGCAGAGAGGTTCATCATCTTTTGTGCGACCTCGTTCACGCTTTGTGCAAAATCATCCCCTTCCCGGGAAGAAATCTCCGCGAGTTGTTTTTGAGTCTCTGTGGGCGATGGATCAAGGATCAGTGCGACGAAGACCGTTTTCGCTCCGACGACGGTTCCGATGGGTAGGTCGCCAAGGGTGCGGCGAATTCGGATTCGCTGTTCGATGGCTTTCCGAATCCCGTTTTCCGAAAGGGCACCCACGGCGGCCACGGCAGTGGCCGCAGTCACCATTTTTCTTCCCCGTTCCTGGAATTGAGAAAGGCGATCCGACGCGCTGAGCTTTTCCTTTCGCTCTCTTGGTGGACGGGGCGGAAGGTAGGTGCCGTCCCAGCCTGGATCGATCGCACGGATGCGTTTTGGCAATGGAGGGTGTGTGGCAAAGGAGGAGCCTAGCGCCTTTGCGAAAAACATATGGGCAGTGTCCTCTGCGTGAGCGTGGTGCACCCGGGATCCATGGGCACCAAATCCAAGGCGACGGAGCGCACCGGAGATTCCTGCAGGGTTTCGGGTAAATTGGACGGCGGCTGCGTCGGCCAGGTATTCCCGCTGCCGTGAAATGGCCGCTTGAATCAATCGACCAAACAGCATGCCCACGTAGCCGATTACCATGATCGCAAGACCAAAGAACACAATAGCTCCTGCTTCCTTACTCCGGCTCCTCCCGTTACTGGAGTAGAGGAGCATCCGTCCGATAAAAGCGATGACCAGCAGGCCGAACAAAGGACCGATCAGGCGAATATTCAGCCTCATGTCTCCAGAAAGAATGTGACTAAACTCGTGGGCCATGACTCCTTGGAGTTCATCCCGGGATAGCTGCTGGATGGCACCTTTGGTAACAGCCACCGCCGCATCCTCGAACGAATAGCCAGCCGCAAAGGCATTGATACCCGCTTCCTGATCGAGGATGAAGACATCTGGCATGGGAACCCCTGAGGCAATCGACATTTCCTCCACTATGTTGAGGAGTTTACGCTCATCGGGATCCCGAGTGGATAGATCGACCTCTCTGCCACCCACCGAACGGGCGACTTCCGCTCCGCCCGCGCCTAAAGACTTGATTTTATAGAGGGACGCACAGCCGATCACCAGAATGACGGCTCCGGCCACGGTGAGAAAGAGCTTTGGCTGGAGGAGATTGATCTGCCTACTCGCGCCGGTTCCGTAAGAAGAGGTTGAACTTTGAGAGTCGAGGTAAGCCTGGGTGCCAAAACCCGCGAATACGGCCACGACGTAGATGCAGCAAATGATAGCAATGATCGCCACCAGGTAGAGAACGACCAGTTGCTTGGTCTTGCCGCGTGCCTGATCCTGCGAGCCGAAGAAATCCACGGATGCCGGGAGGTTCAGGCTGGTGTGACCCTATCAGGAAAACTGGACTTTGACCGCTTCCCGCTCTTCCTGATTCTCGATTTCGAAGAGTTGGGCCTCGGTGAATCCGAAGGGTCCGGCGATTACGACGGTTGGAAAGGTTTCGCGGGCGGTATTGTAGGTCATGACCGAGTCGTTGTAGGCCTGGCGGGCGAAGGCGATTTTGTTCTCCGTAGAGGTCAGCTCCTCGGTCAGCTGCATCATGTTTTGGTTCGCCTTGAGGTCAGGGTAGGCCTCTGCCAAGGCAAAGAACTTACCCATCGCTCCAGTGAGCGCAGCCTCTGCCCCGAGGAGGCCCTTGATCGCAGAAACGCTGCCGGGGTCTTTAGCCGCCTTATCGTTTGCGTTCGAGGCAGTATTCCTTGCTTGGATTACGGCTTCGAGGGTTTCCCTTTCGTGCTGGAGGTAGCCCTTTGCAGTTTCCACAAGATTCGGAATGAGATCATACCGCCTCTTGAGTTGAACATCGATCTGGGCGAAGGCGTTTTTGAAGCGGTTCCTTAGCCGAACAAGCTTGTTGTAAATGCTGATGACAACGAGCACCAGCAGGACAATGACACCAAGGATAACGAGAAGAGTAATCGTGAGGCCACCCATGGTTTGAATGGATGGTTTAAGGGAGCTTCTGAGGCAAGGTTAATGCGGAGGGATGAACATCGTTTCCGGGAACTTGAAAAGCCGGAACAGGCTTTCAAGAAGGCTTCGGGTATTTTGTTGATCCGCTCCTTGAAGTCAGATCATCCTGTCACCAACCCTATGGCAAAGGCTACGACGAAAACAGGGATTATGATTACAAGTCCTGCAAGTAACGAATTCCCGACTGCCTTCCATGCTGAGAATCCTTGGACCTGCCCGAGACATTTGAAGAAAACTACCAGAGTCCATACTCCGACGGTTACCTGAATCAGCCCAAACCCTAACATTGCAGTTGCAAGAATCGGATTTGCTTCGAGGGAAGGAGTAGCACTTGTGAATAGCTCTTCTCCAAAAAGAAGAAGCTCAGGAATCCAGAGAAGCATCGCCCAGATTATTGGGACGTTTGACCAAGCGATCGCGGATCGGATGAACCGTGCCGAAGCAACCCCACCAATCCAATTGCCAGTCCAAGACAGCAGGAAGCCACCGAGGTAGAGTCCGATCAATCCGCCGACAGGGCCAAAAACTAGAGACATAATGAATATCACCGGTACCTCCATATGATCCCCTCGGTTGTCCACCGATGCCTGATCCAGAGCTTGAGAAAACCCGGCAACGACCGCGAGAAGGATCACAAGACGATCAGGGTTTTCGTCGATGATCTGCTGCATGGTGGCCCGCGGTTTGGTCCACATCGACACCCATGGATTGAGAGGTTTGCGGCTGTTCTCCATTCCACGAAAGGCTTTAGCGCGTTTTGTGGAATTTCAAGTCATTGATTCGACCGCTTTTTGACTTTTCTTTTGGAGTCGCCCAAGCCCTCACGGCAGCTTTTCTGCAAACTCTTGAAATGCTTTGGCTGTCAATTTTGGATCTTCCCAGTGAGGTGCATGATGGCAGCCAGGTATTGCAACTACATCGCCTTTCGGAAGAAGTTCGGTCATCCGGTCGCCAATCTCCAGAAACTTTTCGTCTTTCTCCCCCACGCAAATCAGAGTAGGGAGCGTTATCTTAGGGAGTTCGGTCCATAGTGAGGGCAGAGTGCCATTTCCGTGGAAACGGAGGGAGCGGGCTAAACCGGCGGGATTGTTTTTTAGCCGACGCTCTTTCGGGACAAGAGTTTCGATATCGGAAAGGACGGGTTGGCGCCACCACTGGCGAAAAAACTCTTCAATGTCGTCTCCCGAGAGTTTTTGAATCCACTCCGCGTCGGTCTTTCGGCGTTGCGCCCGTTCGGGTTCTTGGGCAAGGCCGGGGCTGGCTCCGATTAGAATGAGACCTCGGAAAAAACCGGGTCTTCGAGCGGCAACGTTGAGAAGAAGCCGTCCGCCCATGGAGTAGCCGATTCCGATCGTCTCTCCGTTGTCTCCCTCACATAGGTGCTCCGCCAATGCATCCAGAGAGAACTCTTCTTCGGTCGCGTCCTTATTGATGCCATGTCCGGGGAGGTCAGGGAATGACCATCGCCCCCCGACTAGGGCCGAGAGTTCAGCGAAATCGGCGCCTTCCCCGGTGAAGCCGTGAAGGGCGAGAAATCGCAGTGAGTGTTCTCTGCGGGGAATCAAGCTGACAGCTTCACTGCAGCCTTTACGATCCCGACAAATGAGCGGGCGACGAGCGAAGCACCGCCAATTAGGCCTCCATCAATATCGGGCTGAGCCAGCAACTCTTCCGCATTTTCAGGCTTCATCGATCCTCCATAGAGAATGCGGATTTTGTCCGCTTTTTCGGTTCCGAAAAGTTCAGCTAAAACCGAGCGGATTTCCTTGTGGACCTCTTGGGCCATTGCCGGAGTGGCCGTTTTTCCGGTGCCGATCGCCCAGACAGGCTCGTAAGCGATCACCACGTTTTCCGCTTGTTCCGGTGCGACTCCTTGGAGACCTTTCTGCACCTGATTGGAAACGATCTTGATCGTCTCGTCAGCTTCTCGTTCTTCAAGGGATTCACCAACACAGAGGATCGGCTTCAAACTGCTGGCAAGTGCGGCAAGAACCTTCTTGTTCACTAGCGCGTCATCTTCGTGGTACAGCGAGCGGCGCTCACTGTGTCCAAGGATGACAAATGTCGCAAAAAGGCTTCGTAGCATTTCTGCGGATACTTCTCCGGTGAATGCACCCGCAGCTTCTTCACTCATATTCTGCGCACCCAGATGCAGAGTGGTTTCCGAGAGGGTCTTACCAACGCTTTCCAGTGCAGTAAACGGTGGGCAAATCGCGACTCCTACCGAGTTCTCATCCCCAATTTCTGAGACGATGTCCTCGGTCAGTTCAACGCCTTCGCTGGCGTTCTTGTTCATCTTCCAGTTACCGGCGAGCAGGTATTTGCGAGAGGTCTGACTCATGATGGTGTGATAAAGTGGTGAAACTATTGTTGGTCGAGGGCTGCTACTCCAGGAAGGGTCTTTCCTTCCAGGAATTCGAGGCTGGCTCCTCCTCCGGTGCTCATGAAGGTGACCCGGTCTGAGAAGCCGCTCTTTTTGATGGCTTTGACTGAGTCTCCACCGCCAATGATTGAGGTCCCCTCGCTGGAGGCGACAGCATCGGCGATGGCGAAAGTGCCTTTGCTGCACTCTTCGATTTCAAAGATGCCCATTGGGCCGTTCCAAAGAATTGTTCTCGCACCTGCAATAGCCTTGGAGAAGGTCTCGATCGTTTCCGGGCCGATATCCACTCCTTCCCAGCCGTCGGGTATGTTGCCAGAGACAGTTTCAGTCTCAGCGACTGCCTTGGCCTTAAAGTCGAGGCCTTTTGCAATGAGATTGTCGGAGGGGAGAAGAAACTGGACGCCCTTTTCTTCTGCTTTCTTAAGAGCGGCTTTGGCGGTGTCGACCTTGTCGGTTTCGCAGAGACTGTCACCGACTGTCTTTCCGTTTGCGAGAGCGAATGTGTAGGCCATGGCACCACCAATCAGCATCGTGTCTGCCTTATCGAGAAGCGAGTCGATCACTGCGATTTTGTCGCTCACCTTGGCTCCACCGAGTATGACTACGAAAGGTTTTTCGGGGTTATTGGTTTTTTCGCCAAGGTAGGCCAGCTCCTTCTCGATCAGGTAGCCTGCCACTTTTGGGTGAAGAAACTCACAGACCCCGGCAGTTGAAGCGTGGGCGCGATGGGCAGTCCCAAACGCATCGTTGACGAAGGCTTCGGCAACGGATGCCAAATCCTGAGTAAAAGCAGGATCGTTTTTCTCTTCACCCTCGTGGAATCGCAAATTCTCGAGAAGAAGGACCGATCCCGGCTCAAGTGCGTCAACGGCAGCTTTTACGTCGGGTCCGATGCAATCTCCGACAAAGGCGACCGGTTGTCCGAGTTTTGCGCTTAGGTCTTTGGCGATTGGAGCAAGACTCATTTCGGGAACCACTTTGCCTTTGGGACGACCCAAGTGACTTCCAAGAATGACTTTCGCTCCCTGCTCAATCAGGTTTTTGATTGTCGGCAAAGCGGCGACGATCCGGCTGTCATCGGAAATCGTCCCGTTACTATCGAGCGGCACATTGAAGTCTACCCGGACGAAGACCCGTTTCCTGGAGAGGTCTACAGAGTCGATGGTTTTGGCTTTTGACATGACAGTTAAAGTAAAGCGGTTGGTCAGAAAAGGAAAGAACCGGAGAGCTCCGGTGGGCTATGATTGAAAGAAAAAAGCCGCCACGGAAAAGAGGATTCTCCGCGGCGGCGTAGGAAAGAGGCTCTTCAGTAGAGAAACTTCAGCGCGAGGGCTTACAGCATTCCCTTTACTTTTTCTACGAGCTCAACGCAGCGGTTGCTGTAGCCCCACTCGTTGTCGTACCACGAAACGAGCTTAACGAAGTTATCGTTTAGGCCGATTCCAGAGCCGGCATCGAAGATCGAGCTGAGCGGGTCGTGAATAAAGTCCGAGCTGACGACCTCGTCTTCGGTGTATCCGAGGATACCCTTGAGCGAGCCTTCGGAGGCTTCCTTCATTTTTTCGCAAATCGCTTCGTAACCAGCGGCCTTCTCTGTGCGGACCGTGAGATCAACGACGGATACGGTCGGCGTGGGGACGCGGAAGGCCATCCCAGTGAGCTTGCCCTGCACCTCGGGAAGGACCAGACCAACGGCCTTGGCAGCCCCGGTGGTCGATGGAATGATGTTGATCGCAGCACTCCGTCCACCCTTCCAGTCTTTCTTGCTGGGACCGTCAACGGTCTTCTGGGTTGCAGTGTAGCTGTGGACTGTCGTCATCAAGCCTTCGACGATTCCGTAGTTGTCGAGCACGACCTTAGTAATCGGAGCCAAGCAATTGGTTGTGCAGCTGGCGTTCGAAATGATGTTGTGAGAGGCGTCGAGGGTGTCGTCGTTGACCCCGAGGACGACGGTTTTTACTCCGTCCCCCTTACCAGGAGCAGAAATGATCACTTTTTTCGCACCCGCATCGATGTGGCCTTGGGCGGCGGTGTCTGAGGTGAACAGCCCTGTGGACTCGATCACGATGTCGACCCCCATGTCACCCCAAGGCAAGGCGCTGGGTCCAGCGCGTTCCGAGAGAGACTTGATGGTCATCCCGTTGACGACGAGAGTGTCTTCGTCAGGAGCCTCAACCGTCCCGTCAAAACGACCCTGAATGGAGTCATACTTCAACAAGTAAGCCAGGTTGTCTGCGGGAACGAGGTCGTTGATTGCAACCACTTCCACTTCGCTACCTAGCAAGCCCTTGTCTGCGATGGCCCGGAATACGAGCCTTCCGATCCGGCCGAAGCCGTTGATTCCGATTTTTGTCGGCATGTTGTTTCCTAGTTTATGGATTAGAGAAATTAATAGTGTTTTTAGCCTTCTATCAGTAAAGGAAAGTTCGATGAAATCCTCCTGTTAGGCCATGGCAAGCGGAAAACGGTCAGATTCCCTTTGTTACAAGGGTTTTTCGCTAGAGTCTTAGTTTGCGTTGTTGCCGAAAAAACCGGTATTCCAGCCGGCGGATCTCTATCTCTTCTTATGCTCTACTCTAAGCCCTTTGCGTGTCGAGTAGGCGTTGGAACGGCCCATTGACTTGGGCGAGTTCTTCATAGCTCCCGTCTTGCACGATACTACCATCCTCGAGGACCAGAATGCGCTCACAGTGGGTGACGGAAACCAATCGGTGAGCGATGAAGATGGAGGTCTTCCCTTTGGTGATGCGCGCTACAGCGTCACGAATGAGGCGCTCGCTTACGGTATCGAGTGCACTGGTCGCTTCATCGAAGATGAAAAATCTGGGTTGGGCCAAGAGCGCGCGGGCAATTGCCAAGCGTTGTTTTTGCCCACCGGAAAGGGTGGCGCCTCCTTCCCCGATGAGAGCGTCGAGTTGCTCGGGCATGTTTTCAATAAAGTCCCACGCGTTGGCTTCCCGGCAGGCTTCGACCAGAGCTGAATCCTCTACCGCGGGTGCAGCGACGCGGAGATTTTCCCGGATGCTCGCGGTAAAAAAGTAGGGATCTTGCGGGACGACCCCGAATTGCCGTCGTAGTTCCTTTCCGAGAACCTTGCGTAGATCCACCCCGCCAAGATTCACGGACCCTTCATCCGGATCATAGAGTCGGAGGATCAACTGGACTAGTGTACTCTTGCCCGCACCAGAGCTTCCGACGAGAGCTAGATTTTGACCGCGGAGAATGGTTAGATTGATCTTCTTTAGGGCTGGTTGGAGACTATCGTAGGAAAAAGAGACGTCGCGGAATGAAATGTCCGCGTCAGGAGGAATCGCAATTTCGTCGATGGGATCCGGGGTTGTGCTGCTGGTGCGAATGACCTCGTCGATCCGGTTCAGGCTGGCTTGCGCACTCCCTCGTAGCAACCCGACCTGAAAGAAGGCGTTGAGCGGACCTTGGAGGGCGATGAAAGAGGTGAGGTACGCAGTCAGCTGCCCTTCGGTTAGATCGCCTTGGAGAAAGCGGAGCCCTGCAGCGATGCAAAGCGCGCCATAACCGATGTAAAGCACGCTTTCCTGTTTGACGTGTTGCATGTGGGTAGTGACATCCCGCCAATAGGATTTATTGCGGATCAGCTTGGCCCGCTCCTCGAAGTCGAGGGCAGCGTTATCCTCAAAGGCGTGCATCTTTACAGCACGATGGCCGCGCAATAAATCGGCAACCTTTCCACTGACCTGACTCTCGGTATTTTGATAGTCAAGGTGAACGTCCTTGATCCTCAGTTTTGCTCGTTGCAGGACGTAAAAGTAGACGAGCAGAAACACCAATAGAAGCGCACTTAGTGGAAGGTCCCAAGCCCCGAGAAACGTCAGAGTGATGATCAGAGCGACTGCCTGGGAAGGCACCATCAGGGCCATTTGGTGGGCGTATTGCTGAATTTGTTGTAATGGCGAGCCCAACAGGTAACTGAACAGTTCTCCACTGTGGTGTCGGGCTCGGAAATTCAGGCAAAGGCGGTTAATGTGTCGGAAAAACAAGGACCGGATCCCAAAGAGAACCTCCTCACGAACCCTTCCAAAAATCCGAAGCGATAAGTTCCAGACCAATGCCCGAAAGAAGATGCCCAACACGATGTAGAGCCCGGCGAATAGCAAAAGGCGCTTCTTCCTTTCGGCCAGATCCAGATCCGGTTTGAGGAGAGCATCGTCCACTATGTATTTTGGGACAATGTTCTGGAATGCCACCACGACACCGGTCATCGCGCTGAGTCCCAGAGCCAGAGCGATCTTTCCACGATGGGGGGCAATCAGTTCTTTTAGGTATGTCGGAGTCCGATACAAAGGCCACTAGAACGAAGAGCTTCGCTTGAGGCATCAATTCTATTCTCTCTCCGAGAACTTTGACTGCGGAGCGCGCAGCGCAAACTGACGAGATTAAGGAGTGCGGTGGGTCAACATTCCTGATTTGAATCACCAATGGAAAAGAGATTGTTCAATGAACTGGGGCTGTCGGCGGAAACCCTCAGGGCGGTTGCCGCGATGGGATTCGAGGAAGCATCGCCGATACAAACGGGGGCAATTCCTCCTCTCCTCTCAGGAGTTGATGTCGTTGGGCAGTCTCAAACGGGCTCGGGGAAGACGGCCGCCTTTGCTATTCCCGCGATCGAGGCCGTTGACCCTGCGCTTTCGGAAACCCAGGTTCTGATTCTCTGCCCGACACGGGAGTTGGCGGTGCAGGTCGCGGAAGAGACGGCCAAATTGGCCTCTTTCAAGAAAGGTGTGCGGGAATTGCCGATCTACGGAGGGCAATCCTATGATCGACAGTTTCGGGGGCTGAAAAAGGGCGCTCACATCGTGATCGGGACACCGGGGCGAATTCTCGATCACATCAAAAAGGGAACCCTTACGCTTCAGAACATCAAGAGCATCGTCATGGACGAAGCTGACCGTATGCTCGACATGGGTTTCCTCGACGACATTAAGACGATTCTCGCGGAGACACCGGAATCGCGCCAGACGGTTCTCTTTTCAGCTACGGTCCCCAAGCCGGTCGCAAGTTTGATCAAGACGTTTACCGAGGATCCGGTTTGGATTACGATTAAGGCCGAATCACTAACCGTCCCTGAGATTGATCAAGTTTGGTACGAAGTGCATGGGCGCACAAAAGTGGAAGTCCTCTGTCGCTTGATTGATTTGGAGGATGTCCGGTTTGCGATCATCTTCTGCGCGACCAAGATCATGGTTGATCAGCTTGTCGAGAACCTCATTGCCCGAGGCTATCTGGCCGACAAATTGCACGGGGATATGACCCAGGTGATGCGGGAAAGAGTGATGAATCGGTTTCGTCGCCGCACCATTGAGTTTCTCGTGGCGACGGATGTCGCCGCACGTGGTCTTGACGTAAAGGATATCGAAGTTGTTTTTAACTTCGATCTACCGAATGACGGTGAAGATTATGTTCACCGAATCGGACGAACCGGTCGGGCGGGAAGCAAGGGCAAGGCGATCACCTTTGTTGGAGGCCGTGAGGTGTATAAGCTGCAGAATATTATGCGCTTCACCAAAGGGAAGATTCACCGCGAGCGGGTTCCGACTTTGGAACAGGTCGAAGAGCGCCGGGCGAATGTCTTTCTGGATACCCTTCGCTCGACTCTCGAGGAAAACTCCTACAAGCGATATGATCACATTACGGACCGCCTCCTCGACCAAGGCTACCCGCCGACGGAAATTATTTCTGCACTGATGCACCTGCGTGAGATGGAAAATCCCAAGGCCCCCGGAGAGGAAATTCCCATCATCGAAGAATCAAGTCCGAAAAAGGATCGAGGCCCGCGCAAGAAAAAGGGCCCTTCTCCCTGGAAGCGGGGGAAGGGAAAGGGGAAGCCGAACTACAAAAGGAAGGGGAATAAAATGAAAGAGAGCTATCCTGGAGACTTTCCGAAGAAGAAAAGGAAGCGCTAGGAACGGCGACTTCAGTCGCCGAAAGCGGAGGTCCTTATCGCACTTGAGTTCGACAGCTGAAGCAGCCGCTCCTCTTTGAGATTAAATGCGCGCTCGTTTTTCAGAAAACGAACGTTAAACTCTAAACATTGAACGTCTAACTTTGTCTTCCTTCGACGTTTGGTGTTGGAAGTTAAAAGTTTAGCGTTCGCCATCTCTCGCCTTCTCCTTACCTGCCATGCTTCCACAACCCGCAGGAGAGACCCGGAAGGTAGATTCCTTCGTCTCCCAAACGATGGAGGGCTGTTTCTAGGCCGCCCCGGGAGACTCTTTCCTGGTCCGCGATCTGGATCCAGTCTTCATGCGGCGAAGACTCTGGCCACGGAATGCACTGCGGCTCGGTGTGAGGGTTAATCGCAAAGAGCAAGTGGCCTCCTTCCGACAACCCGTCTGCGTTGTACAGACAAGCGAGGCCCGAGGAGCCATCGGGGCCGGAGAAAGATAAATAACCGTTGCGGTGAACGCCCGGGCGCAAGAGTCTTCCTACCGAAGAGAGGCGGAGGCGAATCCACTGCTCGAAATACTGTGCAGTCATGGAATAGTAGACGCGGCGTTCGTAATCGATTGCGTTTAGATCCCCACGCTGGTAGGTGTTGTGGACACCCTGTTTCGTTCGAAGTCCGTCCTGTCCCGCCGAAACCATTGGGATACCAAGGGATGAAAAGAGAAAAGCAACCATCAGGTGGGTGCGGCGGCGGTCCGCAGTTGTCGGGTTCCACCCTTGATGTTTCGGATTCTCGGTGATGCGGTCCAGCCAGCAATAGTCATCGTGAGATTCCGAGTAATTGACGGTTTGAGCGGGCCATTCCGTTCGGCTGTGCGGGGAGCCCGCTAGAAAATACTGCGCGGCATCGCGGTTGTTTCCGCCCCGAACATATTCGGCCAAGAAATCGCGATAGCCGTCGTTCCATGAGGCCCATCCGGTATCTTTTAGGTCATCTGCGATGTGCCCGCGGAAGCTCCACGGCTCGGCAATTAAAATCAGATGAGGGAAGCGTTCCTTCAGCTTCTTTTCAATCTCGACGAGTGTCGGCTTGCCTACGAGATCTGCCAGGTCAAAGCGGAACCCGTCGACGCCATACTGTTCGACCAAGTGAATCAAGCTCTCGATGATCAGGCGACGGACCATGGGTGCGTCGGTTCGCAGATCGTTTCCACAACCACTGTAGTTCATGAGGTAGTGGTGAGTGTTTAGATGGAAATAATAATATTTATCGAGGAAAAGCAGGTTGTTCGGTTCTCCGACATGGTTGTAGACAACGTCCAGAATGACCGTGAACTCCTGCTCGTGCATCGCGCGGACGAGGTCGCGGAATTCCTCGACTTGACTGGCCTTTTCAGGATGGCGTGCGTAGGTGCTTTCGGGGGAGAAGTAGTTTACCGGCATGTAGCCCCAGTGGTACTCTTCCTTCGATTGGCTATCGAACTCCTGCACAGGCTGGAGCTCGACCGCATTGATGCCAAGTTCGTGAAGGTAAGAGTCGCCGGACCGAATCCATTTGGCTAACCCCGAAAACCCCAGCTTGTCTTCATCTCGAAAGGGCGGTGGAACTCTCCCAAGAAGGTCGCGCACGTGGGTTTCACATATCACCAGGTCATCCCAACGCGGAGGAGTAAAGCCGGGGTCGATTCCCCGCTTTGGGAAGGAGGCCTCTCCAAGTATGATTCCCGGACCCGCTCGAAAGAAGGAGGCTTTTGCGTAAGGATCGAGAATCGGAAAGTCAGGATCGAATTGGGTGGAAGAATCGCGGTTGGTCCCGGTAACTTTGTAGTGGTAAAACCATGACTCCAGATTTTGGTTTGCAGTGCCTTCCCAAACTCCTTCGGTTGGACCTTGCATGGTCAGGCGATAGGGCTGGTCCATCTCGGGTTCCCTCTGATATTCTACTACTACAGAAGATGCCCGTGGTGCAAAGATGCGGAATGTGGTCTTTCCTGCCTCCGGAATGGCTCCTAACTGCGCTTCGGAATGAAGCTCAAGAAAAGACTCTGTGGGAGGAAGGTGACGGACATCTTCGACACCCTTGGACGACCAAATCACTTGTTCTTGCCCGTCGGTTTCATAGTTCTCGGGAACTTCAAACTCAAATAGGTGTAGGCCGGTGCGTTCTGGATGAAACTCGTGATTGCAGGCACCGTTTTCGTCGAACGTAGCATTCGGCGAGCTTGGAGATACTTCGAGCCATGCCCCATCGCCTGACTGGAACTTGAACTTGAAGGGTTGGGTAACGTCGATTCGGTCATCGGGTATCCGAAGGACGGCAAATTCGATTCCGTGCAGCCGAGTGCGCTGCAAACGCCACTGGCTAGGATCCTCCAGTGGTTTCCAATGATTGAATTCACCCGCTACGAACACGCCGTTGGTGGATAGCTCAGTCTGGCCGCGTTCAGGAAATTCGTAGGTGAAAAGTAGTTTGCCTCGAAAACGAAGATATCCAGCCAGCTGACCGTAGACCAGCGGAGACGAACGGGTGAGTGTGTCGAAGGGACGCATCGGAGGGCCGAAAAAGAGTGGGGGTTTTTCCTTTTGGCTCACCCAATCGCGGGAAAGCACTACCAAGCCGCTCCGGTGCGATTCCCAGTAGGCTTGGAGGATCTTTTCCGCGGTGCTCACCGTGTAAGTGCAATCGGGGTGATGGAGGGATGTCAATCGGTGATGTCCCGATCCTGACAGCCCATAGGTCCTTCCTTACCAACTTGATCACCGGACCGTAGTCTTTCTTCTAGGGCTCATCATAATCGATGCGGGCCGATCGTGATAACGAGTATGATTATACAGGGTCGTTTACACTCCTAGGAATTGTCTTTCAGCGGTATCCAGCGCGAAAATGTAGCTGCTTGACCAAGATGCTTGCGTTCGTTGTCGGTCAGGTTCCAGACAGTCGCTTTCTCGATTCGAAAGCGTTTGCCAGTGCGGGAGATGCGAATGCCGGAGTAGTCTTTGATGTAGCCGATCTCCCTGACCTGTTTCATGTATCGCTCCCGTTCGTCGCGATGCTCCGGTTCCGCTGTATGTCTCGAGGAGGTCCTGCAGAGGGTGTTCCAGTCCATCTCCCATAGCCTTAGAGCAGTGAGATTGCCGTAGTTCAGAGTGGTTTCCGCGTCAGGCGCACTGGACAGAATGACGAATGGGGAGGTCCACATCAGGTTAATGGCCTCTTCCTGAGAGCCAGCTTCAGGGATAAGAGGTTTCCCAAGGATCCTTTCGTAGCTTTCGAGAATCAGTTTGGCTTGTCGTCTTTGCGCAGTGGTTTGGGGGGATGACGAAGCCATGACGGCATACTTTCTTCTGGGCAGTGGGTGTCAAGGATCAGAGACAAGGAGTCGCCCGACGAGTGAATCCTTTCCCTCCCGAGTCGCCGCAGAATCGATTGTCAATCCCTCGCAATCTAGCCGATTGACTCGGAGGTGTCGGGTCCCTATCACGGTTCGCGTGGCGAGATCGAAACTTGGTCCCATCTACTTAACTCTAGTCGTAGGGACGTTAGCGGTCTCGATTGATTTCGCCTCGATCGACCTTGCACTTCCCGCTCTCGAACGGGCTTTCGGGTTTGATTTGGAAGCAATCCAATGGGTGATCAACGGTTACATGATCGCTTTTGCCGTACTCATGGTGACAGGGGGGCGTTTGGCGGATGCTTATGGGAGAAGGCGCTTTTTTCTGATTGGGTTGACCGTTTTTGGAGGGGCCTCTTTGGCCGGGGGGCTAAGTCCGTCGGGTGAGGTGCTGATTGCTTTACGAGTGATCCAAGGTATTGGAGCGGCGGTCATGTGGCCCGCAATGCTTGGGATGGGTTGTGGCGCTGTTGGGCCAGTGAAGAGTGCCCAGGTTTTGGGGATCGTAATGGCAACTGCGTCTATTGGAAATGCGGCCGGGCCTGTTGTTGGAGGTGCTCTTACCGAGTACTTTTCGTGGCGTTGGGTGCTTTGGATCAACGTCCCCATGGCCTTGCTCACCTTTGCGGTCACGTGGTTTTTTGTCGAAGATGATCGACCGGATAAGGGAGCTACCAAACCTCGAAACGACTACGCCGGCATTCTCTGCCTGACCACGGGTTTGGTCTCGTTGATGATCGCGGTCTATCAGGGAGACAACTGGGGCTGGGTGACAGGGAAAACCCTTGGACTCGGGATTTTCGGGATTCTTCTCATTTTCTTCTTTCCGTTTGTGGAAAAGCGTGTGCCAGAGCCGCTGGTTCCCCAGTCCCTACTTTACAGCCGGGAGATTTTAACCATTTGTGTCAGTTCGCTCACGATATGTGGATTGTTCCTCATCGTTCTACTCTACTTTACCCAATACGGGATGAAGTTTGTGGGTGATTCTCCAACGGTAGCGGGAGGAAGAGTGGTCCTGTTCATGATTAGTTATGGAACAGCTGCCTACATCACCGGGTTGGTTTATCCGAAGATCGGGGCAAGAAGACTGATGTTCTTTGGATTCATTTTTTGCGTGGGAGCATCCGTTTTCCTTGGCTGGGTTGGTGCGGGGGCATCGCTGGTGCCGTTAAACCTCGGATTGATATTTCTCGGAATCGGTGTTGGCACATCTCTCCCTGCGGGAACTTCGCGCGCTGTGCAGACCGCTGGGGTCGAGCAGGCGAGTCTGGCTTCGGGAATCGTTTTTTTGGTTCAGTTAGCTGGTGCAGCTTTGTTGATGGCGATTGGAACGGCCCTCTTTTACGTGATTAGTGGGTTTTCGATGGATGCCGCTTTGAGTGCGAAGAATCAGACTCTTACCGCGAGCGAGCAGCAGATTGTGACCGGGATTTTGTCTGGGGCAGAGAACGTAAAGCAGATCCCGGAAAAGACTCTCGATAAACTTCCAGAGCTTGTCGGGATGATGCAGGGTGCCTACTCGAATGGGCTTCGTTGGGTCCTGTGGTTTTTAGCGGCAGTGTCCGCTATTGTCTTGGTATTGATAGCCGCTTTCATTCCTAGAAAGCTTCCGGTCGAAGAAAAACCGGAGGAGTCCGACCCATCGAACGAGGTTCAAGTAAAGTAGGAGTAGTGCCTGTCTCGGGCTTGAGTGAGGCTCCCAAAGCCTCGTTGACTACCTTCTCAAAGCTGGTCTTCCGCTTATGACCGGCCTCGCGAATAAATTGCTCTACATCTGAATCTAATGTGACGGTAACTCTCACGACAGCATCAGAGCATTAAAAATAAATGCTGTCAAAATGGGTAGATTTTGGGTCGTAAAGCGTTGTACCTAGTCAGAGTTTAGACAAAGGTCTGGGGAGCCATCCCACGGTTTCATTGGTCTAGGATCTTTGCGGGCTCTTGGTCTTTGCTACGATTGCAGTCGAAGGGGGTTTCGCGAGACGGCGGGTTTTTCGGGTGCTTTCTCGGACCAGCAACGGAGCGCTTCGCCAGTATTCAACAGGTATAGCGGCCAACCCCATGATCGCGAGCTGGCTCCCTACGAAAAGGCAGAGCCAGAAGAAAGCTGCGTCCATGAATCCGTAGGAGTGGAGCCCAACGCCGAGCATATTGGTGCCAAACCACGACCAGGCTGTGACGATGTTGCCGAAGACAGCTAGGACCATCATTCCCCTCGTCTTTACTAGGGCCCCCCAACGCGCGTGCAGCATAATTGCCGTCCAGATGACAATCAGGAGAGCGCCGTTTTCTTTGGGATCCCAGCCCCAGAACCGACCCCAACTCTGATCCGCCCAGATACCTCCGAGCATGGTTCCGACAAAAGAAAAGAGGATGGCGAAACAGGTGATGCCGTAGATCATCGTTCCAAGGGACTTTTCGGTTTGCCGATTTAAACCGGTCGTCAGAACACCGCGAATGATTCCAAATATGGCGAGACCGCCCGCGAGGAAAACCGCCGAATACCCGATGGTGATGACGATGACATGGGTAGCCAACCAGAAGTTGGAATCGAGCACCGCCCGCATCATCTCGAGCGTGTCTCCAGTGAGGCTCAGGTGATGCGCGATGATGAGCGTGGAGAACCCGATTAAGGCAGCGGTCGCACTTCCAAATCCGTTGCGAAAGAAGCGTTCGAAGATAATCCCTAAGAAGACTGCACCCCAGCCGACAAAGACTGCTGAGGAGTAAAGGTTCGTAACTGGAGGTCGGCCTTGGATATACATCCGGGCAATCAAGCCCACAGTGTGGACGATAAAGGCCGCGAGGAGTAAGGCGAGAGCAGAGGAGTTGAGGGTTGGACTCCAGCGGAGCCAGGAGATCAGCACCAACACGAGAACGATCACATAGAGGGCACTGGCGCGAATAAATGGAGCAGCAGCATTGAAGAGGTATTCGAAACTTACCCGAAATTTCTCGTCTGGATAATTCACCTGGAAGCTTGAGCGCATTTCCTCGACAGCATTGTTGAACCCAAGGATGTCGCCATTTCGGTAGGCTTCGGTGAGCACTGCGTATTTTTCAACAGTAGGGTCGATCGTCCCGGTCTGAATCGATCGGAGAAGACTGTCGCCCACGTTTTCCCAGTCGCTGTCGGCAGGCGCATCGCCTTCGGGAGGGATAATGCGGAGCATGGCCTGTTGGGAGAGTTTCAGGTAGCGGTCTGCAAACGCCATGAAGTTGTTGAGAACTGCCTGATCAAATTCTTCACCCGCTTGCTGCTGATTGAGCTGGATCAGGCCGGGCGCAATGATGGTTTGGTAGGCAGCGTATTCAGCGGGAATTTGGTCGAGGTTGCCGAGCGGGTGGAAGCTGTGGAGCAGTTGGTGGTAGCGAGTGAGGTTGTTGTGGATGCGGGCCACCGCTTTTTCAAAACTGTCCCGTTGTCTGGTCTCTGGATTGATCTGTTCAAAGAGTCTGGAGATCTCTCCCAAATGCGGTTGAAGATCGTTGTAGGAAAACACCTTTCCGGCATTGTCGGGAATGCCTAGAGAGTTGCGTAGCTGAGGGTGCAACAGACGAAAGACGCGCGTCGTGTCGGCCACTTCGGGGCGGGTAGCCATTTCCGCTAACCAGATGATTGCGGGGACCTTTTCGTCCGATCCGTCCAGCGCCGCTCGAGGAATCTCGGCTTTTTGTTTTTCACTGAGAATCAAGAGAGAGTTACGAGCCACCGAATCAAGCGGCTTGATTCGACCGCCTACCTGAACCGGGAGATTGCCGAAGCCTTCGTAGTCATAGGTTGGAGAGAGTGGGCGGGGAAACCAGCCTGCAGCAACATAAACGATCCCCAGTAGGAAAACCGCTCGCGGTGTCCATTTGAGAAGTGAGTCCTTCATGCGCGGGCTTCCTTTGGTGTTGCACGCTGAGTCGATCGCATGGATCGCGACCGAGAGAGGCCGATTCCAAATTGCACACAGAGGCCAAGCCCGACTAGAAACACGCTCAGATAAGGAAGAGTCCACCCCGGGTTATTCACCACCTGGAGCATAGAGGACGTGTCTTGGTTCGCGAACGAAGCCTGGTAAAAGGTATGCCCATCGTAACGTAGTGGATGGTTCATGTAGATAAGACTCTCCCGCTCAATATTCTGGGTCGGGTCGGTTACGATGACCCGGCTGGAGAAGTCCTTGGGGATCTCCGTCCCGGGATATTTTTTGTGCGTAAAGTCTGCCAGAGTAACTGAGAAAGGGTAGTAGGTCCGCTTGAACCGAAGGGCCAATTCAAATTCCCGTCCGGCAATCGTAATCTGCTGCGGGGGAAACCTTTCGTCGAGGAGGTTTGAGACCATCCATGATCCAAGGTCTCTCTCTTGGTCAAAGATCCGGATCACAGCAGTATCTGCGTTAATCTCGTTGTCGACAAAGGTCTCGGGAACCCATGAAGCGAAAAGGCCCATTTCCTGAGCCAGACCTTGGGTTGCCTGCCGGGGTAGGTTCTCTTCAGGTCCGGTGGGACGAATGGTGGCATTTGGGAGGTAGGCTTCGACAAAGAAACGGAAGGGGAGCCGTTCGTCCTCGACCCAATCTCCGGCACGAAGGTGATCTGCATTGATGGCGTAGACGGTGTCTACCTCTGGATCGGACTGGTCGATGAAGACGATCTCGTTTTCCAGATAAGTCTCCGACCAATTCTTGGTGCCGCCTTCGTCAATCCACATTTGCCGTTCTTCGGCAAAGAAATCAGTTACAAATTCACTGAGAATGAGAAGAACGAGACCGACGTGGATGAGGAGAATCCCTGACTTTTTCCAGCTCCACCGGAACCGGTAGGTTTGCGCGGCTACGAGATTGATTAGGAGGAGAGTGCCAAGCAGGTAACCTCCGGGTAGTGGAAGCGCTAGCCTTGCCCAATTTGAGTCAGAGTAGGGGGGGAGAGGATTCCAGAAGACAACGAAACTCTCAAAGTATCTCTTCTGGGTTTCGTGAATGCCATAGTTCACCTGGTCGAGCGTCCCGAAGAATACGAGCGCCATCGAGAACCCCAGCAGGACAACTGTCAGCCGGAGAGAGGTGAAGAAGAGAAGGAGGCCACGGATCACAGGTCTAGAACTTGATCGAATTGAGAAAACTCCTGAGGTTTAGTTCTTGAGCGGTCACCAGACGGTTGTTTCCCACCATCTTGACGAACCAGGTGTTTTCGCCACGAGGGATAATCGCACCCAGTATACCCATCGCTGCGGGTGCTCCGGGATCGGATAACTTCACGAGGATGGCCGGTGCCCCGTCGATCCTGATCTCTTCCATTTGACCTTCGAGGATGCCGAGCGGCAGAGGTGAGAGACCGATCTGTCGTCGCCAGCGATTGACGTTGGCCTCAGTGCCACCGACATCGCCGGGGAAAGCAGTTACGGTTACCTCGACCGTGTCAGACCCATTGACTATTCGAAAATTACCCTTACGGATCTGAGTGGGAGGGAGGCTTTCCCAAGCTACCGGCACGCGCCAATCGGGAGTCTCGAAAGCTGCCGCTGCTTCCTCCATTCCAGGAAGAACGTTCATGGAACTGGACGGGTTAACCGAAGGGCCACGTGCCGCCGGTGGAGCAAAGGGTGCGTTCACTGGTGGTGAAACTGGAGCTTGGTCGGATGGCGGCTCCGGCTGGTTGGAGGGTTTGGTCAGCTGATACACGCGGATATCCTGATCGCCCTCGCTGCAGCCAAGAAAAAGGCCGAGCGGCAAGAGGAACAATCCGGTGAATAGAAATCTCATGGTTGGAGGGTGCGAAACTTTAAGGGAATGGCAAAGACCTGGCTTTCAAACTGGTGAGACTAAAAATCAGCCACAGGCGAAGGAGTCGTTTCCGCAAGTTGATCGGCACTGCGGCGAATGCAATCCACGGTAGTCTTCCAGTCGATACAGCCATCGGTAATGGATACCCCTCGCTTCAGTTCTTCCAAAGGTCTGGGAAACGATTGATTTCCTGCCTCGAGATTGCTTTCGAGCATGGAGCCGATGATGGCGGTCTCTCCGGAAACCCGCTGGCGGATCACGTCCGCAAGAACTTCTGGCTGCCTTTGCGGTTCCTTGCTGGAGTTGGCATGACTGCAGTCGACTAAAATCGCCGGAAGCAGAGAGGCTTTGTCCAGAGCAGAACGGGTAGAAGTGACATGCTCTTTGGCGAAATTGGGTCCAGAGGATCCACCGCGGAGGATGACGTGGCAATTTGGATTTCCCTTGGTGGTCACCGCACAGGCATCTCCGTTGGGATCGATACCCAGAAAAGTCTGACGCTCGCTCGCAGCCCGGATGGCATTTACCGCGGGCTGCACTGCTCCAGAGGTGGTATTCTTGAAACCAATGGGCATCGATAGACCGGAAGCCATTTGACGATGGGTCTGCGACTCGGTGGTGCGCGCCCCAATGGCCGCCCAGCTAATCAAGTCGGCGATATACTGCGGAGTGATTGGATCGAGAAATTCCGTGGCGGTCGGGAGTCCAACGGAAAGAACATTTGTGAGAAACTGCCTCGCCTTACGGAGGCCTTCGGGAAGATCGCAGGATCCGTCGAGTCTCGGATCCATGAGAAGGCCTTTCCATCCAACCGTCGTCCGTGGCTTTTCGAAATAAACTCGCATGACAATGTGGATCGTCTCGTTCACCTCCTTTGCAAGCTCGGCGAGGCGATGCGCGTACTCCAAACCCGCATCGGTATCGTGAATTGAACAAGGACCAACGATCGCAAGATGACGGGGGTCGTCTCCAAAGATGATTCGGTGAATGGTATACCGGCTTTGTTGGATGAATGCCTGAGTTTCGTCGTTCGCTGGTATCTCTTTTTGAAGATCCGAGGGAGATGGCAGCGAGCCAAAGGATGCGACGTTGACGTCAGATGTCTGGTGCGGCTGGGTGTGCATGAAGGAAAACCTTCAGGATCGCTCACCTGAAACAGAGGGTCAAGGCGGTTCGGATCGATTTGCACGCACCGGCTCAACGCCCAGAGTCGTTCTCTTTCGAGGTTTTACAACCATAAGGTTCAACCTTCGTTGGCTGCAGAGCGCCGTTTTACATGCGTTCGAGACTGTTTGTAAACCAGCACAATCACCCCTCCGATCAAGAAGGGGACTCCGCAGAGCCAGGTTTCTGCTCTTTCTCCAAGAGTCGGAATGAAAACACCTAAAAGTGAAACACCGATCAGTATTTGGACGCTTCCAAGAACTTCCGCTCTCATAAATCGCGGATCTTGGCGATGGGCTTGAATGAGGTTGACAGCGGTCATTGCGAGGTTGATCAGGTTGATGACTCCTGTAACGACCGCCAGAAGAAGCTCTGGTTCCCACCCGCCAATCCATGGGAAGAGTAAAGCGACCCCAACGACTGCCAATATGAGTAGGATCTCAACCATACAATAAGCCCTAGATTTGTTGGGTGTCTTCGGCTTTGCGTTGACGGATTGCTTCTTCGATGTCTTTCGCGAATCGATTGAGAACACTTGACCAGGAAAGTTGTAAACCCGTTTCCCGGGCAGCCTTTCGAATCGACTGCCAGTCAATTTCCTCGGTGATGAATCTATCCACCGCATTCAGGAAAGCGGGCTCGTCTGCGAAAGGGGCGAGAAAACCGTTTTGCGCGTCTCGAATGAATTTTTTCGGGGCCGCGTAATCGAAAGCCAGAACGACAAGTCCACTGGAGAGAGCCTCCGTGACCACGTTTCCGAAGGTTTCGGTAATACTGGGAAAGATAAAAAAGTCGGCGGATGCGTAATGCTCTGCAAGGTCGGTCGATCGTTTGGCTCCAGTGAAGATCACATCTTTCCACTGAGCCTCCAGGGCAGGTCTCTCTGGGCCATCACCAACGATGATCATCTTTGCTGCCTGTTGGTGACTGCGGATCTGCTCCCATGCGCGGAAGAGGAGCTGCATGTTTTTTTCGGAAGCGACCCGACCCACGTAGAGGTAGACGGGAGTGTGATCGGTCGCTTCCCAAGAGCTGCGGAGTTTTTTGGAACGGCGTTCAGGAGAAAAGAGATCCGTGTCGACGCCCCGCTCTAAAAGACGGAGGTTGCGAAAACCGGCTTGCTCCAACTTGCCGAGGAGATCGCGGGAGGGTCCAAAGGTCCTCCAAGTGGAGTTATGGATGGTTTTCAGGTATTGCTCGGCAATCTGTTCGAGCCAATCCAACCGGTAATGCCGCATGTATTCGTGGAAGTTGGTGTGGAATCCGGATATGGTTAAAAAGCCGCGGATCAGTGCTGCCGAGAGAGCAGCTATCCCGAGGGGACCTTCGGTTGCCAGATAAACCGCGTCTGGGGGAGTATTGGACCAACGTTGATCGATGCTGCGCAAAACGGGGAGTCCCATATTCAACTCCGAATAGCCGGGTAAGGAAACACCTGGAACTGCGAACTGGGTGAATTCGTCTCTAAGTGGGACTTCAGTTTCCTGGCGGGGACGGATCACATCTACCGAGTGGCCAAGGGAGGACAGGCCAAGGGCAAGCTTTTCTAGAGTCATAGCGACCCCATTGATTTCGGGAGGAAAGGTTTCGGTGACGAGTGTGATTCTCACGAATTTTCCCTAGGTTCCGCGCTCAGTAGTGCCCGTATGGAGACAGTTGCGCTGGAAGCGAGCATGAGGAGGGCGGCCGCGACCGGGTGGAGGATACCGGTTGCAGCAAGCAGGATACCGATTGCGTTGTAGATGATCGCAAAGCGAATGTTGCTGTGGACTCCACGGTGAATTTTCCGGGATAGATCAATTCCTTCTGAAATACGGTTCAGGTTGTTTCCAAGTAAGACTGCGTCGGAGGTTCCGCGTGCTAGAGAAGCTCCCTCGTTGATAGCGATAGAGGTTGAAGCAGCGGCCATTGCGGGCGTGTCGTTTATTCCATCGCCAACAAAGACGGGCCGTTCGCCGGACTCTCTGGACGCCTCTACTCTCTTCTTTTTTTCCTCTGCTGACAATGAGCCGACTACTTCGGTCCCTTCGATTTTTGTCCACGCAGGGTCCGGGTCGCCGGAGAGAATCTCAACCGCGATGTCTTTGTTTTTGATCATTGCGAGCGCAGAAGAGGTCTCGTCGCGGAGGCTTTCTTCAACCTGAATCTTCGCGGAGAGGATACCATCGACCAGAACGTGGATTACCTTTCCATCTCTACTTTTGCTTTCACGAGGATCAGCCGCCGCCGGACTGATCAGAAGGTGATACTCCAGATCATTTTCCTGCACGACTGACTCGAGTCCGCGGCCTGGAAGAATGGTTCTTTGGGTAACTTGAGACTTAGGATCTTCAAAGAGCTTCGAGAGCGCCTTGGCTACGGGATGCTCCTGCCCAGTCTCTGCAGCGGCAATCCATTCCTGCAACTTTTCCTTTGAAACCGGGTTCTCAGGCGTTTCTTCAAAAGACACAATGGTTAGACTGGCAGAGCTGAGGGTCCCGGTTTTGTCAAAAAAGATGCGCTGTGTTTTCGCGAGCGTATCGAGGACGTCACCATGCCGGCAGAGAAGCCCCCGCTCCGTCAATCGGAAGAGTCCTTTCCAAACCGCGATTGGGGTCGCCAGACCGAGTGCGCATGGACAGGCGACCAACAGGACGGCCATCGCGTTGAAAAGTGCTTCGTTCCATAGCCCGGATTGCCAGAACCAAAATAGGAAGGTTCCGAAAGATACCACTGCTACCACCGGTAAAAACCAACGAATCGTTTTGTCCGCCCAGCTTTGTAGTTCAGAGGGCTTCCCCCGGGCGTCCTCAACCCAGGTAAGGATTTGATCGATTCTTCGGTTTCCGTAGCGCTTCGTGACTTCGATGAGAAGGGTTCCATCTACAGACCAAGATCCTGCGAACACGTTCCCTCCCAGACGGACACTCGTGGGCACTGGTTCACCAGTGAGTTGAGACTGTTCGATGAACCCCTCACCGGCGACTAGCGTTCCATCGACCGGAACTGCTTCGCCTGGTGCAACGCGGACCCTGCTGCCGGGTTCTATCAAGCTAGCTCTGGACACCCTCTCTTCACCGTTTGGATACACCTGTCTCGCAGTATCAAACGTTTCTCGGTAGGTCTTGATCTCTTGGAGGACTTTTTCTTTCGAGATCGCGCTCGTCCGTTTTCCTATGGAGTAGATTGCGAGAACGATTGCTACCACTTCGTAATAGACGGATCCAACCCCGGTGAAGGTTGCTAGAAGCGAGCCGACCAACGCACCTGCGCAAGTAAGGAGAAAAAGAGCTTCAACGGTTACTTTTGTTTCCCGTAGGGCCTTCACCGTTTCCTGAATCAACTTTGGACCGAGCAAAGCGATTGCTGCAAGCGCGGATGCCATCAGTGCACCATGAAGTACCCAGTAGGTGGCAGATCCAAACGATGGGCTGTAAAGATTGATTGCGAGGCCGAAGACCATCCCCTGCCCGGCGAGGACTGCAGCGATCCCGAATCGAATCCAAAAACCGGGATCTTCGGTCGCGTCGAAGCTATCCGAAGGGTCGCATGCGCAGCAGCCGGAGGTCATTTTTCGCCCTTTGTAATTTCAAGGGATTTTTCTGCCGCATCCAGCGCAACTCCTACGCATTCGTGTCGAGCGGGCAAAGAATGAACTGCAGCGAGTACCTTCCACTCAGCCTCTTCGTCGGGGGGGGCTCCATTGTATACAGTGTGGCGAATTTTTTGCATTAGAGATTTTGCAGAATGGATGTTTTTCCCGGCCAACTCCTTGACCAAAAGCGATGCTGTGGCAGTCGCGATTGCACAGCCCTCCGTTCGCTGCCAGGTTCCCAGAATAACTCCATTCGAAACCTCTGAAAAAAAGGTGACTTCATCGCCGCAAGTTCGATTCCTCGCCCATCCTTTTGAAGCGGATTCAGGGGGAACTTCGCAACCCAGAGGACTGCGAAATAGCTCTAGAAGTTTACTCCGATAGATTTTATCGACTTCTTCCCGGCTGTGTTCTTGTTCAGGCACTGGCTGGAAGATTTGTCGATTGGAGGAAATGGGCAACTCTCATCCGAGTCCTGAATTCGGTATTAGAAAAGAAGTTGTAACGCCGCTGCCGTTATCAAGAGCCAAATCAGCAGCTCGAATAGCCTCTGTGGGATGAAGCCGATGACCGCCCGGGCTGCAAGCACCCCTATCATCGCAAAAGCCATCGGAAGAAGTGAGATCTGTAGGGACGTAACAGTCACGTTTCCGATTCCGATCATCACGGGGAGCTTTGCCCAATTTACGATCATGAAAAACCATGCCAGCGTTCCCACGAAAACCATTTTGGGTAGACGTAGGAAAATTAGATACAGAGCTGCGACGGGCCCGGCAGCGTTTGCAAGAAACGTCGCAAAACCTCCGATGAGTCCAGTGCTGATTTGTAGTGAAGCTGCCGTGCGTCCTTCCGGAATGCTTTGCGCTGCCTTGTTCAGTGCTGAACGAACGAAGTGGAGCAAGGTCATGATCAGGAGAATAGCTCCGATGAGAATCTCGACCGTTCGGTCGTCGATCCGATGAAAGACGAGTGCACCTACGAAAACACCGAGCAAAGTCCAGGGAAGTAGTTTCGCTATGATTCTCCAATCAGCGTGACGCCGATAAACAATCACGGCAACTAGGTCTGCTGCGATTAGAACGGGCAGAAGGATGCCGACGGATAGTTTCGCGGGGAACGAAAATGCGTAAACGGCTATCGCAAAATTACCCAAGCCAGGAAGTCCACCTTTCCCCATACCCGTCCCAAAGGCTGCAGCGCATATGGCTACCCACTGCCAAAACGACACTTCCATCAGGGCTAGCAAATGACAGTGGGAATCGAGTGCAATGACCTTTCCGGAGAACTTTGAGAAAGGCGTGCACGGTTTGTAGATGGATTTGCCATGTCTACCGCAGGGTTCATGGTGTCCACAGTGGATGATCGCAAGTCAGTCGTTGTCTTGTCTGGTGCTGGAATGAGTGCCGAAAGCGGACTCAAGACGTTTCGTGACTCGGATGGGTTGTGGGAAGGTCATAAAGTCGAAGACGTAGCCACGCCCGAAGCATGGCAACGGAATCCCGAGGCGGTTCTGCGTTTTTACAACGAGAGGAGGCGACAATTAATGAGGGCTGAGCCAAACGACGGGCATCTGGCTCTTGCGCGTTTGGAAGAAGGTTACGAAGTGTCGGTCATCACTCAAAATGTTGATGATCTCCATGAACGGGCAGGGTCATCATCTGTCCTACATCTTCACGGGGAGTTGGATGTGGCGCGAAGCACCGTTGACGATCGACTTCTCTATCGGCTTCACGGTAAAGAAATCAGGCTGGGTGATGTCTGTGACAAGGGTTCTCAACTTCGTCCACATGTCGTTTGGTTTGGGGAATCGGTTCCGGCGATGGAAGTAGCGGAACCTATCGTTCGGGGTGCCGACGTATTGATGGTCGTTGGCACTTCTTTGCTAGTTTATCCTGCTGCCTCTTTGATAGACTTTGCGGAATCTGCGGCGAGGAAAGTCTGGATCAGCCCGAAGGAGAGTGCAGACGTCTTACCGCTGGGTTTCGAGAAAGTGCTGAAGACGGCCGCGATAGGGATCCCGGATTTGGTGAGCGATCTCCTTGCAGAAGAGAAACTTGATTGAAAGTGCTTTTTTGGTCATCTTATCTGGACAAAACCAGTATGTACCACCCCAAGAAAAAGTCTCCCAACAAAATCCTTTGGTCCATCATGTCTGGGATTTTGGCAATTCATATTGTCGCCCTTCTTATCTTTGGGGGTTTTACGGTTTACGATGCTTTCATGCCGGATGACGCTTCTTTTGACGATCCACCTCCGTTAGAGAAGATCGAGCGTGTGCAGCTTGAGTTCAAGGTGCGTATGCAGGAAAAGCAGAAGCAGTCTCAAAGACCCAAGCAGAAGCTACAAGTTCAGCAAATAAGCCAGATGGAAGTTCCGGACGTGGACATTCAAGTCCCGGACATCAACAATGGCCGAGGCATTGGACGGTTTGGAGACGGAAACTTTGGAGGAATGGGGGGTGGTCTTGGACTGGGAGACGTTTCTGTGGATCTTTTTGATATTCGGGCAAAGGGCGAAAAGTTCCTCTTCGTGGTGGACGTGCGTTCAGAGCTTCTCCAGGACGCTAAAGGCGGTATTCCCACCTACAACGTAATCAAGGAGGACATCACCAGACTCGTAAACGAACTACCGTCTGGAGTCTTGTTCAACATGATTTTATTCGACCGAGAACGCATGGAGACGTTCCGACCCAACCTCGTTCCCGCTAGCGCAGAAAATAAGAAACTTTTCGCAAACTGGCTGGCACCGGTAAATCTAAACGCTAACAGCACTGGAATCCGGCGCTCGAACTTCCGGCCGCAGGCGTTTCAACAGCCTGTTGCGCAGCGTCTCCTATCCCGCACGAACCAGAGTGCGGGGTTGCGAAATGTCTGGCTCCTGAGCGCAGTTGCTGGATTTGAGCAGAAGCCGGATGCTATCTTTTATCTTTCTGACCATCTTACCGATTTTGAGAATGTCGAGGAACGAATCACCCATGATTCCGAGGGTTTGAAAAAGGCCCGGGAAGAATACTTGGATCGCATCGAAGATGCTACTGATTTGGAGAGTATCGAAGAATACCAACGGGCTCGAAGTGTAGTGATCGGGAAAAGAGATGAGAAGGTTAGAGCTTTCCAGCAGAGGGAAAACCAGCAAAGGGCGAGAAAGGGAGTGCCTCCGCGTGTGTATTCAATGTCAGAGCTTTTTCAGCTTCGGCGACAGATGGAGGAAGAGGTCGAAGATGAATTGGAGGGATATGTGCCACACGTCCGCGGTCTGCAAGAGTATCAGCCGATCCCTGCAAGAGAGATTGAAGACTGGATAGAGCAGAACCAGCGACTCCAATTCGACCAGTCAGGAGACGAGAGACCCCAGTTCAACGCGATCATTTTCCGTGGTAAGGACGAAGAGGTGACGAAAGAGGAAGAAAACGTGATCGATGACTTTGTGGATACTTTTGGCGGGAATTATCGAATCCTAAAGGGTTTGGGAGCAATCGACTCCGACGCGGTCCGGTAAAATAAGGGGCCCGTTCGTCCCACTCCGCTCATTGGTTTAGTAGTCCGCTGGGAGTTTTCCAAATGGCTCTCGCGAGGCCTTTGGGATTGGGCTTTGATTCAGAGGATATCTGTCTTAAGATAGACTTGTTGGGTCGAACTGAAGCTTGATTAAACCCGTTTTCTCGCTATCGAAATGTGAGACGCTAGACGATGTACCACCCCAAGAAAAAACGTCCGAACAAAGCCCTTTGGTCGATTATGGCAGGAATTCTGGCGGTCCACTTGGTTGCGCTTCTTATCTTCGGCGGGATGACTGTCTACGAAGCGATTTTGCCGGATGACCCATCTTTTGACGAGCCACCTCCAGTAGAAAAAATCGAAAGGGTCCAACTGGAGTTCAAGGTTCGTATGCAGGAAAAGCAGAAACAGTCTGAGCGACCCAAGCAGAGACTTCAGGTACGTCAGATCAGCCAAATGGATGTTCCCGACGTTGACATTCAGGTCCCGGACATCAGCACCAACAGAGGAATCGGCCGGTTTGGCGATGAACGGCTCGGGGATATGGGGGGTGGTTTAGGCCTTGGTGAGGTGTCTGTCAGTCTCTTCGACATTCGGGCAAAGGGAGAGAAATTTCTCTTCGTAATCGATGTCTATCGGAACCTGATGCAAGATTCCAAAGGTGGGCTCCTAACCTACAACGTGATTAAAGAGGATCTCACCAACTTGATTGAGGATCTGCCCTCGGGGGTGCTTTTCAACATCATGTTGTTCCAAAGAGGACAACTTGAACTTTGGAGGCCCTCTTTGGTCGCAGCTAGCACATCCAACAAGGAGTCCTCCGCCAGGTGGCTAAAGGGCGTAAATAGCGGACCGAACCAAATCGGAGTGCGAAACAAAAACTTCATCCCGAAATCATGGAACTCAGAATTTGGGCAGAATCTTGTAGAGACACCGTGGATGACACAAAACGATGTCTATCTGGCGGTAATGGGTATTCTAGAACAGAGACCTGATGCGGTGTACCTATTCACCGACAACTTACCGGGGATGGAAAAATCAACCTACCGTAGCCCGGAGGACCTCGAAAATACAGAGGAACAGTTCAGGAATGCGCTGAAAAGAGCGGGTTTTGACTCAGAGGCTGAATACACCGCAAAACGAAATCCATATGAGCCGAAAATTCAGCGAAAAATCGATGATTTCAAAAGGAACGAGACGGAACAGCGCCGAGTAAACGGTTTACCGCCACGCATTTACACCTGGGGGGAAAGTGACCAACTGAGGAAAGACATTGAGGAACAGCTTGAGAAAGATGACGATGACTTCGTTCCCCTGATACGACGGATCGACTATCATGTATTTTCTGAATATTCCGAGAGGGAAATTGATCAGGTGTTCGAGACTCTATTGCGTCTCGAATATGACCAAAACTCTGATGAGCGTCCGGTCTTGAACGCCATTGTATTTAAAGGTGCAGACGAAGATTGGACGAGAGACGAAGACAGAGCCGCCGACGATTTCGTGGATTATTTCAACGGAGAGTATCGGATTCTGAAGGGCTTGGGAGCAATTGATTCCGAGGCCATGCAGTAATACCCGCCTGCAGAAGTTTTTGACCGGGAATGCGCTGATTCGAATGAACTCAGTCGCAAGTCTTAGCGGGGAAAGGCGAATCAAGATTGCCTAGTGGCACTAAGACTTGTGTCACAACTGCCACTCAAGTGTGACACAGGTGGGATATTGTGACTCTAAATCCGGCCTTAAAGGGCTGAAAGATTCATTGAAATATACTGTAAGCTATTGAAAGAAAGTAACTTAAGATAAATCTTTTCGGTTGGCACCATTCTAGCAAACCTGGGTGCATGAGCAAAATTATCGGTATTGACTTGGGAACCACCAATTCCTGCGTAGCGATCATGGAAGGCGGCGAGCCCAAAGTGATTGAAAACGCTGAGGGTGCCCGCACTACACCATCGGTAGTGGCTTTCTCCAAGACAGGCGAACGTTTGGTGGGTCAGGCAGCGAAAAGACAGGCAATCACCAATCCCCAAAACACCATTTTCTCCGCTAAAAGACTTATTGGGCGAAAGTTTACTGAGGTCGAGGAAGAGTCGAAAAGCCTCCCTTACACAGTGGTCGAGGGAAAGAATGGCGATGCCTACATCCGCTGCAAGGTAGGGGACAAGGAAGAGGATTTCTCCCCGGAGCAGATCTCCGCGATGATCCTGGCGAAGCTGAAGGCAGATGCAGAAGCTTACCTCGGGGAGACTGTCACAAAGGCAGTTGTGACTGTCCCAGCTTACTTCAACGATGCCCAGCGGCAGGCTACCAAAGACGCAGGTACGATTGCTGGCCTTGAGGTTGAGCGGATCATCAACGAGCCGACGGCAGCCTCGCTTGCCTACGGGCTCGATAAAAAGAATGACCACACGATCTCTGTTTTTGACCTCGGAGGTGGAACGTTTGATGTCTCTGCCCTTGAGATTGGTGACGGCGTCTTCGAGGTAAAGGCCACAAACGGCGACACTCATCTTGGTGGTGACAACTGGGACACTGCGTTAATCGAGTGGTTGGCTGACGAGTTTAAAAAGGAAAACGGTATCGACCTCCTTGGCGATCCAATGGCCAAGCAGCGTCTGAAGGAAGAGGCTGAAAAGGCGAAAATCGCCCTCTCCTCAACGCAATCGACCGACATCAACCTACCTTTTATCACTGCAGACGCTTCGGGTCCGAAGCATTTGAATGTTACTCTCAGTCGCTCCAAGCTGGAGCAGATTACGGATTCTTTGTTTCAGAGAATCAAGGGTCCTTTTGAGTCGTGCATGAAGGATGCGGGCTTGAGTTCTTCCGAAGTCAATGACCTCGTTTTGGTGGGTGGAATGACTCGTAACCCTAAGGTGATCGAGATCGCTCGGGAACTTGCAGGGAAGGAACCTCATAAGGGGGTCAATCCCGATGAAGTAGTTGCGATTGGCGCAGCTATCCAAGGAGCCGTTCTTCAGGGAGACATGCGGGACGTTCTTCTGTTGGACGTGACTCCGCTTACCTTGGGAATCGAAACAGCTGGCGGCGTTTCTACTGCAATGATCGAGCGGAATACGACCATTCCGACCAAGAAGAGCCAGGTTTTCTCGACATACGCCGACAATCAGACGGCTGTGGATGTTAAGGTGCTGCAGGGAGAACGCCCGATGGCAAACGACAACAAGATGCTGGGAAATTTCCGACTGGAAGGTATCCCAACAGCGCCTAGGGGAGTTCCTCAGATTGAGGTGATCTTCGACATCGATGCGAACGGAATTTTGCATGTCACTGCTAAAGACCAGGGAACCGGCAAAGACCAAAAGATCACAATCTCCGGATCCTCCGGCTTGGACAAAGACGAGATAGAACGCCTCAAAAAGGAGGCTGAGCTTCATGCGGATGAAGACAAGCAGCGGAAAGAGGCTGTGGAGACTCGCAATGAGCTGGACAACCTCTGCTACCAGGCCGAAAAGCAGGTATCCGAGCTGGGAGACAAGCTCCCGGAAGACAAAAAGAGTGCAATTGAACTCGCTGTTGCAGAAGGCCGGAAGGTGCTCGAAAACCAAGCCGCTTCCGTAGAGGAGCTAGGATCAGCTAAGGAGAAAATTACCGGTATTCTTGCTCAGGTCGGACAGGATATCTACAGCCAGGCAGCAGGCGCGGAGGGAGCGCCTCCGCCAGAGGGTCAACCGACACCTGAAGGTCAACCTTCCTCCGACGGAAAGGAAGATGTGGTCGACGCAGATTTCGAAGTGGTCGAAGAAGAAGACAAGAAAGAGAAGTAAATCGATTTCCCGCTAACCATCTTGCACTAAACCCCCTCTTTAACCCTCAGGAGCAATGGTAACGCCAGCGAGGGTCAAATCTATAACCCATAACCAAAACCACCTACATGAAAGTGAAGATCAAACCGCTCGGAGATCGTGTTCTCGTAAAACACGTCGAAGAAGATGAACAAGTTCGCGGTGGCATCATCATTCCTGATTCGGCAAAGGAAAAGCCGCAGGAAGCTGAGGTCATTGCACTCGGAACCGGTAAGACCGACGACTCGGGCAAGAAAAGCTCGTTTGAAGTCAAGGTCGGCGACCGCGTCCTCGTAAGTAAATACGGGGGAACTGAAGTGAAGCTCGATGGAGACACCTACACGCTGATGCGTGAAGATGACATCCTCGGCGTCATTGGATAACTCAACCGCTAACCATAGAAGAATAGGAATAAGAAATGGCCAAACAACTACTGTTTGACGAAGCGGGCCGGAAAAAAATCCTGCGCGGCGTGGAGACTCTCTCCAAAGCTGTTAAGGTCACTCTCGGGCCCAAGGGACGCAATGTGATCATCGACAAAAAGTTCGGTTCTCCAACAGTGACCAAGGATGGCGTCACCGTTGCTAAAGAAATCGAGCTGGAAGATGCCTACGAGAACATGGGTGCGCAGATGGTGAAGGAAGTTGCTTCCAAAACCTCCGACGCAGCTGGTGACGGAACAACGACAGCAACTGTTCTCGCAGAGGCGGTCTACCGCGAAGGTTTGAAGAACGTCGCGGCCGGGGCCAATCCAGTGTATCTGAAGCGAGGAATCGATAAGGCGGTTGCTGCGTCGGTGGAAGAGTTTGCGAAAGCATCCAAAAAGGTAAGCAGCCGTGACGAGGTTCGTCAGGTCGCTACCGTCTCTGCAAACTGGGACCTCGAAATCGGTGATATTATTGCCGATGCGATGGACAAGGTCGGCAAGGACGGAACGATTACCGTTGAAGAGGCGAAGTCCATCGAAACCACCCTCGATGTGGTGGAAGGTATGCAGTTCGATAAGGGTTACCTAAGCCCTTACTTCACAACCGATCAAGAGACAATGGAGAGCGTTCTTGAAGACGCATACATCCTGATCCACGAGAAGAAGATCTCGAACCTGAACGACATCCTGCCGCTTCTGCAGAACGTGGCCAAACAGGGCAAGCCGTTCCTTCTCATTGCAGAAGACGTGGAGGGCGAAGCACTGGCTGCTCTCGTAGTCAACAAACTTCGTGGAACTCTTAATGTCTGTGCAGTCAAGGCACCTGGCTTCGGTGATCGTCGCAAGGCAATGCTCGAAGACATCGCTGTTCTCACTGGAGGTCGTTGCATCACGGAAGATCTCGGCATCAAGCTCGAGAACGTTCAGGTGAGTGACCTCGGTCGTGCGAAACGCGTGACGATCGACAAGGAAAACACAACGATCGTCGAGGGTGGTGGAAAAGCTTCTGACATCCAAGGCCGCGTAAAGCAAATCCGTCGTCAGATCGAGGAAACCTCCTCGGACTACGATCGTGAGAAGCTTCAGGAGCGCCTAGCTAAACTCGCTGGTGGTGTTGCAGTCATCAACGTGGGTGCCGCAACGGAGCCAGAGATGAAGGAGAAGAAAGCACGAGTTGAAGACGCTCTGCACGCAACTCGCGCGGCTGTCGAGGAAGGTATCCTTCCCGGTGGTGGTGTTGCTCTTCTCAACGCAGCCAAGGGCATTGAATCGCTCGAACTCGAAGGCGACGAAGCGATCGGAGCCACCATCGTCCGCAAGGCGATTGAGTACCCGCTCCGCCAGCTTTGTGCCAACGCAGGCGTTGAAGGGTCGATCGTGGTCCAACAGGTGCTCAAGAGTAGCAGCACCAAGGGCTACAATGTGGCTACCGGCGAATACGAAGACCTCCTCAAGGCGGGAGTTGTCGATCCGGCCAAGGTAACCCGGACCGCTCTGCAAAATGCAGGTTCGGTCGCTGGTCTACTCCTGACCACTGAGTGCATGATCACCGATATTCCCGAAAAGGAAGCTCCAGCTCCAGCCGGCGGTGACATGGGCGGCATGGGTGGCATGGGTGGCATGGGCGGCATGATGTAAGCCCTGGCGCTCAAGAACCTAGTAAAGCGTTTAATTTCAAGGCCGCTCCTTTCGAGGAGCGGCCTTTTTTCATGATCCACGATTCGAACGTTTTCCAAAGGTAGAGGATTCGCCCTTCGATCATTTCGGTTTTGGGAGAGAATCCGGCGAACGGTTCGAAGCCTGTCTGTCCCATGGTTTTTGGTAGGAAACCATGATTCCCGAAAGGTTTTCTTGATGCGGAAGGAAGAACCGACTCTTATGGGCAGCATTCGCAGACTGAATGATTCTTTTCTTTAGTATCCTCGTAATTTTTCTTGGTGCCTTGTTGGCTCCTATTTTTGGACGGGGAGGTAAGAAGGGTTGGAGCCTACTTTTGGCCGCACCACCATTGATTTCGTTTTTACTTCTAGCTTGGTTGTGGTTTGGGAAAGCTCAGGGAGGTCCCATTTCTTTCTCATGGGATTGGTTTCCTGCATTGGGCGTCGCATTAGATCTACGACTGGACGGCTTGGCTGCGTTGATGGCATTGCTGGTAACTGGCATCGGAGCCCTCGTATGTCTCTATGCGACCGGATACATGAAAGGCCATCCGCAGTTTGGGCGATTCGGTCTTTTCCTGCTCCTATTTATGGGGTCGATGCTCGGTTTGGTTCTCTCCGATCACCTGATTCTGCTTTTTGTGTTTTGGGAGCTAACGAGCATAACCTCCTACCTTCTGATTGGATTCAATCATGAGGAGGAGTCCTCCCGAAAGAAAGCACTGCAAGCTCTTCTTGTCACGGGAGCCGGTGCGATGGCGATGCTCGCCGGTTTTATTCTCATTGGATGGCAGTCCGGAACAATGAGGATTTCTGAACTCGGAGGACTTTCTGGTCTCTTGGCCGATTCTCCCTATTACACGGGAATCGTCATCTTAGTGTTGTTGGGAGCGTTTACCAAGAGCGCGCAGACTCCCTTTCATTTTTGGCTTCCGAATGCAATGGCGGCTCCGACCCCTGTCAGTGCTTACTTGCATTCGGCAACTATGGTAAAAGCAGGGGTTTTTCTCATGGCGCGGCTGAACCCTTCGCTGGGAGATACCACTTTGTGGATGTCGCTTCTGACATGCTTTGGTGGAGCTACCTTCTTGTTGGCAGTTGCGCTGGGGCTCTTTCAGACCGATCTCAAAAAGATTCTCGCCTACACGACCCTTGGCGTCCTCGGTCTGCTCACGATGCTGATCGGGTTGGGAACCGAAAAAGCTTTCGAGGCGATGATTCTATTTCTCCTCGCTCATGCCCTTTACAAAGCCTGTCTCTTCATGACTGCGGGTGCCGTCGATCACGAGACCGGGACGCGTGACGTAACGATTTTGCGGGGACTGCGCAAAGCGATGCCGATCACTGCCCTTGCGGCTTTTTTGGCGGTGTTGTCTATGTCCGGATTTCCTCCCTTCCTTGGGTTCATTGGGAAAGAGTATGTCTACACGGCTGGCTTGGAGTTGACTGGCATTCCGTTGGCCACGTTGCTGGTCGCCTTCGTCGGAAACTTTATCATGATGGCCCTCGCTTTCAAAGCGGGTGTGTCGCCGTTTTTTGGAGAACCCTCCGACCGGTTGCCCAAGCATCCGCACGAGGCACCCACTCCCATGTGGATAGGTCCTGTCCTACTGGCGGTTCTGGGGCTGGTTCTGGGAGTTTTTCCCTCGCTGATTGCGCATGGATTGGTCTCGCCAGCAGTCTCTTCAATCGTGGGAGAAACGGTCGAAGTCCACGTCGATCTATGGCATGGTTTTAATCCGGCTCTCGCGATCAGCGCGGTAACTCTGGTTTCCGGCCTGCTTCTTTACGCGGCGAGAGGATTTTTCTGGAGTCGGCACGAGGCAGTGAACGGGTTTCTTCGCCCACGTGGTGCGGAGGCTGTCTATGATGTTGTGTTCAATGGCGTGATTCGGTTCTCCAAGTATCAGACCAAAGCACTGCAGTCGGGGTATCTTCATCGGTACGTTTTCATAATTGCTTTAGCGACGGTTGGTTTTCTTTTGTGGGGATACAGTTCGTTTGGGGCCCGACCAACCTTCTCACTCGACCTGACTTTCCCTGACATACTCTTCGCAGGCCTTGTTATCCTCATGATGATCTCAGCAGTCGTTGCTGTGCTCACGACCAATCGGATTACGGCTCTAGTGAACCTGGGTGTGGTTGGATTCGGAATCGCGCTTCTCTATGTTTACTTTGGGGCGCCGGATCTGGCGATTACCCAGTTGATGGTCGAAACACTAACAGTGGTTCTCCTGATGCTTGCCATCTATCGGCTACCCGCGATGCGTCATATGGCGTCCAAAAAGACGAGGAGCCGGGACGCTGTTTTGGCTACAGTCTTCGGGGTTTTGATTGCTGGTCTGGTGTTAACCGCCAGTGTCGTCCAGGTCGAACCTCCAATCTCCGATGAACTGGTGGAAATGAGTTATTCGGAGGCCCATGGAAGAGACATTGTGAACGTAATCTTGGTCGATTTCCGTGCCTTGGACACCTTGGGCGAAATTACCGTGCTTTCGATAGCGGCATTGGGAGTGGCCGCGATGATTGGGCGAAGGGTTTTCCGTAAGAAGGAGGCGGAACGATGAACTCGTTCATTCTTAAGCAAGCCGGGCATATCCTGTTTCCGGCTCTTCTGGTCCTCTCGTTGATCGAACTCTATCGCGGCCACAATCTTCCGGGAGGAGGGTTTATTGGAGGTCTTCTCGCAGCCTGTGCCTTCATTCTTTTCGCACTTGGGGAATCTATGGAAGCGGCGGCCAGGCGACTAAAATTCTCTCCGGTCACTTTGCTCATAGTCGGTCTGAGCATATCCGTGTTTAGTGGAATTCTGGGATTTGTCGCGGGTGAGAGTTTCATGGTGGGCCTCTGGCTTCCGGAATTCTCTCTTCCTCTAGTCGGCAAAGTTCATCTGGGAACTCCCGTTCTCTTCGACGTTGGAGTGTATTTCGTGGTGATTGGATTCACCTTGCAGTCTGTTTTCAGTCTATCTGCGTTGGCAGAGCCCAGAGGGGAGGAGACAGATGATTGAGATCCTGCTCGCACTTTTTATCGGCCTGCTCTTCGGGTGTGGTCTCTACTGCCTGCTGAGACGGAGCATTGTAAAACTGGTGTTCGGTTTGATCCTTTTGAGTCAGGGTGCGAATCTCCTGGTGTTTACGGCAGGTGGTCTCTTGGCTGGAAGCCCACCTCTTGTTCCGGAAGGGGCGGTAGTCCCGGATGGACCCATTGCCGATCCGCTTCCGCAGGCGATGGTTCTGACCGCAATTGTCATCGGGTTCGGTCTGGTGGCCTTTTTCGTATCGCTTGTTCACCGCGCTCATGAAGCGGTGGGGGCCGATGATATCAACGCCTTTGACCAGACGGATACATGAGTGGTCTGGTTCTCGTTCTTCCACTCTTGGTTCCCTTGATTGGAGCGATCCTCCTTCTCGCTGGTGCGAAGTCGATTTTGTTCCAGCGGGCGGGAACTCTGTTCATCTCTGCAGTACTTTTCGGAGCTTCGATTTGGTTGGTCGCTGTTGTCGATGCTGAGGGAGTAGTCGCTCTTCAGGTAGGAAAATGGGAGGCTCCTTTCGGAATTACTCTGGTTGCCGATCGACTTAGCGCGATTATGGTTTGCGTGTCGGCTTTCATGGGATTCTCCGTCGGTATTTTTGCCATTGCAGACATCGATGAGGACCGTGCCCGTAAGAAGTTTTTTCCGGTCTTTTTTGTTCTTCTTTTCGGGGTCAACGGGGCGTTTTTGACCGGGGATCTCTTCAACTTGTATGTGTGGTTTGAGGTAATGCTCATTGCTTCGTTCGTGTTGATTGCTCTCGGAGGAAAGAAGGATGAGCTGGAAGGTGCGATCAAGTATGTTTCCCTCAACTTGTTTTCCTCAGCACTCTTTCTAACTGCTGTAGGGATCCTTTACGGAGAGGTAGGCACGCTGAACATGGCCGATCTGGCCGTAAAGTTGGAAGGCTTCGAAAAAGTCGATTTGATCCTGGCAACCTCACTACTGTTGCTGGTCGCCTTTAGTATCAAGGCAGCGCTCTTCCCTTTCTTCTTCTGGCTTCCAGCGTCTTATCATACTCCTCCGGTAGCAGTTTCCGCGATTTTCGCCGGCTTGCTCACCAAGGTCGGTGTCTACGCGCTCATCCGTTCTCAGACGCTGGTTTTTCGTCCTCTGTTTGATGAGGTTCAGACCCTTCTGATAATCCTAGCGGTGCTGACAATGATTACCGGAGTGCTGGGGGCAGCGAGGCACTTTGAGATGCGGCGTATCCTTTCCTTTCATATCGTGAGCCAGATCGGCTACATGATTTTGGCTCTTGCACTCATGACTCCTTTGGCTCTCGCAGCTGCGATCTTCTATGTGGTCCACCATATCATAGTGAAGACGAACCTTTTCCTGGTAAGTGGTATTGTTGTGGAGAAGAAGGGGTCTGCTGATCTCGCGAAGATTGGTGGGTTGTACAAATCGGCGCCATGGTTAGCGCTCCTCTTTTTTATCCCTGCTTTTTCTCTGGGCGGGATCCCACCTCTCTCCGGATTTTGGGCAAAGTTTGCCGTAGTAAAAGGTGGACTCGAAGTGGGAGCCTGGATCGCGGTCGCCGCAGCTCTAGCGGTGGGGGTGCTCACGCTTTTCTCAATGACGAAGATCTGGGCTGAGGCGTTTTGGAAAGAGCAGCCGGTCGGCGAGGACGAGTTTGCTGCAACGAACAATCCGGCCTCATCTTGGAGGGTGGTTCCGGTCGTGCTTTTGGCACTGACGACTCTTATGATAGGCTTGTTCGGAAACAGTCTTTTCGCCTTCTCGGAAAGGGCGGCAGAACAACTCCACAACAACAAGGAGTACATTTCTACGGTGTTGCCTGCCAAAGTGCAGATGGATCAACCATGAAACGGCTGATTTCGATCATAAACCTTTTCTTCTTTTACTTGAAGGAGGTCGTCCTTTCCAACTTGAGGGTGGCGCATGATGTAGTTACCCCGCGGCACCGAATGAAGCCAGGAATCGTCCGCTTGAATGTCGAGGATCTGACGGATCGCCAGCTGTTCTTTATGGCGAACCTGATAACGATGACTCCGGGCACCTTAGGTTTGGCCGTTAGCGAGGATCGGAAAGAGTTCTACATCCATGCCATGTATATTGACAGGACGACCGAGGAGTTGGTCCAGTCTTTGGAAAGAGATTACGGGAGGAGAGTGAAGAGTGTTTTCTGAAGGAGACAGCTTAGTGACCGAAATCGGTTGGTGGATCTGTGCGATCATTTTCCTGGCTGCTGCTATACCAGTGGTTTTCCGTATTGTGAGGGGGCCGACAATCTTTGATCGGATAGTAGCTCTCGATCTTTTTGCGGGTATTTGTCTTGGGATCATTGTCGCTCTTTCAATTCGATTTGATGAGCCCGTCTTTCTTGAGGTGGCTTTTGTGATCGCGCTGGTTGGATTCCTTGGGACAGTGGCTTTGGCGCGCTTTCTCGAGAGAGGAGGCGAACAGTGATCGTAGTAGTGGTCGTTCTCATGGTTCTTGGCGCCTTGTTCTGCCTCGTAGCAGCGGTTGGAGTCTACCGCATGCCGGATCTTTACATGCGCATGCACGCAGCGACGAAAGCCGGCGCTTTTGGAGGTTCCTTAATGGCTTTGGCTGCTGCACTTCATTTTGGCACTCTGAGGGCAAGCATTATGGCTGTGCTTATTATCGTTTTCTTCTATCTGACCGCACCAATCGCGGCACAGGTTTTTGGATTGGCGGCCTATCGAAGAGGGGTGCCTTTGTGGAAGGAGAGTAGGGTGGATCAGCTCCGCAAAGAGGTGACTGTAGATAAGACTCATTCGGAAGAAATTTTTGATGAGTGACGTCGCGAGTTGAACTCTCGAGAGCAGCTGGTTAAAAAATACTGTTGAAACTCCGTCTCAGTAATTCTTATGTATCGGCAATGGAAACAAGTCATCCCTCCTTCCGGGATTCCGGGAGGTTTGGGACGTGTAAGGCACTGAATCTGAAACCAACTACAACCGGCCGGTAGGACCTATTTTTATGGAAAAATCCGAGAGCACAGAAGTTACCCAAAAGTCACTTTCACCGATCGCGAAGGCGGTTTTAATGATTGGCAGTTTGGCGGTCGTTACGGCCGTTGCGTGGACCTTTCTTACTTCGGAGGGTAACCCAGACCCCACCACGCGAGGCACGGGTGGTCCGGCGGCTATCGTTGATACGGCTATACTAGTCTTTCGCGAAGGGCTCGAGTGCATCCTCGTTCTCTCAGCGATAACAGCGAGTATGATGGGCAAGAACATGCGCCATCGAAAAGCTGTTTTCTGGGGCGCCGGTGTAGGCGCTATCGCAACGATCATTACTTGGTTTATTGCCATCCGAATCGTTGACGACCTCACGACGAGCGCAAACGCTCTTCAAGTACAGGCATGGACTGGTCTTCTTGCGATCGTGGTTCTTCTCATCGTGATGAACTGGTTTTTCCACAAGCTGTATTGGGGTGGATGGATCTCGATGCATAAGAAGAAGGAGAAAGAGCTTCTGACTAGCGAGAAGCGGGACGAGATCACGTCCGCCAAACTTTTTTATGGGTTTGGCTTGCTCGGGTTTGCCTCCTTCTACCGTGAGGGATTTGAGGTGGTTCTTTTCCTCCAGAGTTACAACATGACATTGGGTTCTCACATCGTTTACATGGGAGCATTGTTGGGAGTCTTTTTTGCCGGAATAGTAGCGGCGCTTACATTTGTCGCCCACCACAAGCTTCCCTATCGGAAAATGCTGGAGCTTACAGGGATTTTGTTAGGTGTGGTTCTTCTGGTGATGGTCGGTGAGCAAACGCAGGAAATGCAGCAGGCCGGCTGGATTCCAGCGATGCCGATTTCATGGTTAAGCTGGCTTCCGGCATGGTTGGGACTCTGGTTCTCGATTTTCCCAGACTGGGCAATTCTCATCTCGCAGTTGATAGCCGCGGCTCTTGTCATAGGATCTTTCCTTGTGGCAAAGAAACGGACTGAGAAGCAAAAAGTCGCGGCACCCCCGATGAAGCCTGAATGATGACGACGATCTTCTTCGCGACACAAACGGGAAACGCTGAGGCGTGTGCAGAATGGCTACAGAAAGACCTTGAAGGGAGAAATCACCCAGTCCGGTTAAGGAATCTGGTTGATGTCACCGCTGAAGACCTAAAGTCTGAAGAGTTTGCCGTGTTTGTGGTCAGCACCTATGGAGAGGGTGATCCTCCGGATGACGCAGAAGAGTTTCACCAAAGTCTTGAGGGTTTGCCCAAGGATTCGCTTACACATCTTCAGTATGCCGTCTTCGCCTTGGGCGACATCGACTACACAATTTTCTGTGGATTCGGTAATTCCTGCGACTACCTTTTGAGCGAAGCTGGCGCGAACCAGCTGATGGAGGTAGAAGAGTGCAACCTAGACCAAGCAGAGCGCCTACCGGCGTGGGCAGAGGCGATTAGTGCCCATCTTCCCACCCACTGACAGAGATCTGTTGCAGGAGAATTTCCTGAATCTGCTACCAGCTGGTTTTCTACCTGGGAGTCCTAGACTGCAGCCGTTAAAGCCTCGCCGGAGTAAACGGCTGCCTTCGCTTACGCCGAAGATGATTCAGAGCCAGCTTGCTCATCTAGGGTAAGGAGAGCACTTGGATCCCCTTCTGCGCTTTCCACGTATTCCATAAAGTCCTTCGCTTCCTTCTCCTCCTGCACTTGCTCAGCGAGGAAAAAGTGGAGAAACTCTTTGGTCTCGTAATCCTCTGCTTCTTCAGCTGCTTCGTAGATCCGCCGGATTTGTCCGGAGACTTTTCGCTCCTGGGCCAAAGCGTTCTTTGCGGCTGCCAGAACGGAGTCGTATTCGCCCGGGGGGGTCGGAACTGCCTGAATTGAGATCGGACCATCGCGGTCGCAGAGGAAGTCGAAAAACTTCATCCCATGGCCATGTTCTTCTAACCCGGCCGCCCGGTATTTCGCGGCAAAACCTTTGTAGGGAGTTGTTTCAAACCATCCGGACATTGCCAAGTAGATTTGAGAGGATTCAAACTCGTTGATGATTTGCTCATTGAGCAGCTTGATTACGGTTTCGTCGGTCAACATGGTAATAATTGTTCGCGGTTCTTTAGATTGTCGGAGATTGGTTGAGTAGAAAGTAGAATGGGCGCTCTGGCGTAGCTGCAGAAGTCGGTGAAGTGTAGCTGCGAAAGATTGGCCTTGAGAAGTAGACTGTAGGAACGTTCGAGGACGGATCAAGAATTTGATTCACGGTCTCAATGACAAGACCAAAGAGCTCGGGTTGGTCTTTTCTTTGGATTAAAATTTGCGTTGCAAAGCCAAAGAATCTCAACGACTTTTGTGTTGATGAAGAAATTTGCCCTGCTCTTATCCGCTTTCTGCCTTCTTGCTCTTTCTGGATGCAATACGGGTCCAACGACTGCTCAGCGTGAGAACATGCTGAAGCCCAACAATAACTACAACTTTTTCGGCATCGTAAACTCTCAGAAAGGATCTTTCAAGGAGGCTGGTAGGACCACTTCGGCAGTGAGTGTAAATGAGGTGACTGCTCGTGATAACTACAGCGGCGATTCGGTCACCCTCTTGTGGGGTCTCATCACCCTTCAGGATTACTGAACCCGGTCTTTCTGGAAGTTTGCGATCATATCGTAGAACTTCTCGAAATTAGCAGTCCCGTCGTTCGGACCCGGACCCGCCTCCGGGTGGTATTGAACGGAAAACACCGGTCTATTCTTCAGACGGATTCCGGCGACGGTCTTATCGTTTAGGTTGATCTCCGTGACGGTCGCTTTGTTGGTCAACGAGTCTGGGTCAGAGGCGAAACCATGGTTTTGCGCGGTGATCATCACTTGGCCTGTTTCAAGATCCTTCACCGGTTGATTGCCTCCTCGATGACCAAACTTCAATTTGAAAGTGCTACCACCAACCGCATGGGTGATCACTTGGTGTCCAAAGCAAATGCCGAAAGTCGGGTAGCGATCAATTAGATTCGATACGGTTTTATGGGCGTAGGTGACAGCACTCGGATCTCCCGGACCGTTGGATAAAAATACACCATCGGGATCAAATTTGTTAATTTCTTCCGCCGAAACGTTGGCTGGGAACACGGTGACGTCAAAGCTGTGCTCGCTCAACCGTTTGAGAATAGAGTCTTTCGCACCAAAATCGATCGCGGCTATCTTGAAGCGTTTTCGCCTATCCCGTTTTTGCTTAAGTTGGGTTCCTGGGACAGTAAATGGAAGGCAGTCTGCGGTGCTTCCGTTGAACGATTCAGAGGTTTTGCGTGAGACTTCCTTTACGAAGTCCACTCCGTCCAACCCAGTCCATTCACGCGCCCGTTTCACGGCTTCTTCCCCAGAGATACCTTCAGTGGAAAGGCAACTCTTCATTGCTCCAGCCGTTCGGGTTTTCTTTGTAATCGCTCTAGTATCGACACCGCTGATACCAGGAATGCCGTTCTCTTTCAGATATTCGGGAAGAGCCATCCGGGAGCGCCAATTACTTGCGACAGGGCTGATCTCTCTGACGACGAATCCACTCACCTGTGGTTTTGCAGATTCGGGGTCGGAGAAATTGACTCCGTAATTGCCGATTTGGGGAGTGGTCATCGTAACGATCTGCCCAAAGTACGATGGGTCCGTCAGTATTTCCTGATACCCGGTCATGCTGGTATTGAAAACGGCTTCGCCAACAACGGTTCTCACCGCACCAAAGACTGATCCGAAAAAACAACTTCCATCTTCGAGAGCAAAAACCGCCGGCCTGTTTTCCATGGCATCCTGTTCTTGAGGTTGCAGAGGGTTGGCGCAAAGAAAATCTTTAGTTACGAGGCGAATAGAAAGGGGATACTCAGGATCTTTCCTCTTGGTGACCTGGAAATGTCGACAAATACTTAAACCGCAAGAGTGTGCCTCTCTTTGACATTCTGAATATCTGTGGCTATTTTCGGCGGTTTCTGAAGTAATTTTGGACAACGTAGAAAGATCGTATGTATCCCGACGACCGTCGTGAGGATTGGTTCAAGGGCCAGGGCTACTGGTCCGATGTTCCCGAACAAAAATGGAAAAGTTGGCGATGGCAGATGCAGAATCGCATTTCGACCGTCGAGCAGCTTGAGAGGTACATCGACCTCACTCCTGAAGAAAAGGCAGGAACTAAGTTTGCGGAATTCAAACTTTCTCTCGCGATCACTCCCTACTTTTTTAACCTGATCGATCCGAAAGATCCTCGGTGCCCGGTGCGGCTGCAGATGATTCCACGGGCCGGAGAGACACAGAGAGCCCCGGAAGAACTACTGGATCCTGTTGGCGAAGAGTCTACTATGCCGGTCAAAGGTCTGGTCCATCGCTACCCTGATCGAGTCCTGTTTCTTGTAACTGACCAGTGTGCGTCCTACTGCCGTTACTGCACCAGGAGTCGTTTGGTTTCGAACGCCCAGGACTATAATTTCCACCCGAGCTTTGAAGAAGGACTGTCCTACATCGAGCAACATTCAGAAGTGCGCGACGTTCTTCTGAGTGGTGGAGACCCATTGCTTCTGAACGATACAAAGCTCGACTATCTCCTCGGTCGGCTGCGGGCAATTCCTCATGTCGAGTTCATTCGGATTGGAAGCAGAATCCCCGTTTTCCTGCCGCAAAGAATTAACGACAAGTTCTGCGAGGTCCTTCGTAGGCATGGTCCGGTCTGGATAAGTATTCATGTGAACCACCCGAAAGAGTGCACGGAAGAATTGTTTCAGGCTTGCGAAAGACTATCCTTTTCAGGGACTCCAATTGGCAACCAATCAGTTCTCTTGCGAGGAGTGAATGATGATCCCGACACCTACCGTTCTTTGATCCACCGCCTGTTGATGATGAGGGTGAGACCCTACTACTTGTATCAGTGTGACCTGATCACCGGCAGCGCTCATTTTCGGACTAGTGTTGAAAAGGGTGTTGAAATTATTCGATCGCTTCGAGGCTCTACTACGGGGTATGCGATCCCTCAGTTTGTCATCGACGCGCCCGGCGGGGGCGGAAAGATTCCAATCAATCCTGATTACGTGGAGAAAGTAACCGCTGAAGAAATCGTTTTGCGAAATTACGAAGGGCGGATTTTCCGTTATCCACTAAAGCCGAGTCTGACTCAAACTATCGTAGAAGAGCCGGTCGAAGAGTCGACGGTATTGGTGTAAGAGGAGGGTGGTGTGCTCTGCTCTAACGGGTAATTCCCCAGAATAGCATATCGATCCCGACCCGAATTCGTTCATCAGGTCCCCAGTCGTTGTCGCGCTCCCATCGGATCTCAGGGCTGATAACAAGAAACATCCAGTTTTTGCGGAGAGGGTAACGATAAGTGAGCGATACCCGATGCTCGTCGATCGTCTTGCTACCACTGATATGACCCGAGATCCTATAAGTTAGGGCAAGTCCGCGGTTCAGCGCGGATGAAGAGATGAGAGGTGGGTCATCCGATGGCTCGATCAGGCGCGCTGCGTGCATAAAATCGATCGCCGATGCCCACTCAAATCCTTCTGTTGCCTCAGTAATCCTGATCCCCGAAGAACTCTTTCCTGTGAATCTACCCCACCATCGACCGAAGAGGAGGTTTGTTCCCGTTCCGAATCCTTCGTCATCGGTCTGGTAGAAAACGTCACCACTGGGGCGGATATGCCAGGCGTCGGCCCGGTAGTTGCGCTGCCATGACGCGATTGCATAACCAACTACCGGGAGACCTAGTTTTACTCCGAGGCGGGCCGATCCGTACCTGCGAATATTCCGCTGAAGGCCGACCAATGGTTCGTTTTCCTCTTCGTCTGGTTGGGTGGCTGGAAGGGGCGCTATGTCACCTGTGTCAATTATGAGCCTCAAACGTTTTTCCAGTCTCGGTAAACGAATGGATGCTGAGTAATCGAGATCGAGACTAAATTTACTGGAAGAGTTCGGTTGATAGATCGCGTAGGGGCTGAAACGCATTCTGTTCGCGAAGGTGTTGTCTTGAATCTCTTCGCCGTCGGAAAGCTCGCTATCAATTATCTGGAGGTTTTCATTGAAAAAGAGGTAGACGTAGTTCTTCGCACTATCGAGAAAGTTGTAGGAGGAGCCCCGAAGTATAGCGTATTCTGTTTCATCGGTTACGTTACCCTGCTCAGGTGCTCGGCTGGTAACTCGTGGTGTGATCTGGGCAATGAGAAGCCCGTTGGCATGAGCTAATAGGCAAAGGAAAACCCAGGCTCTCGTCATCCTTCTAGATAGGAGGAGCAAGCGGTTGCAGCGAACTTTCCGCTGAGGAGGACCAATGGTATGCCACCGCCCGGGTGAGCCGAACCCCCACAAAAAGCGAGGCCGTCGATTCTTCGCGATGAGTTGGGGAATCTCAAAAATCCCTGGCGCATGGTGTTTGAACTCGGGCCGTAGAGTGATCCATTCCACGCCGAGTATTGTTCGTGGTAAAATCGAGGACCGTGAAAATGGATCCACTCAATCTCTTCTTCCGCAAGTCCACACCTCTCTACCAACTGAGACGTCACTGCTTTCGCATACTCCCGTTCATCCCAATGTTCGAAGGCTTGTAAGCTAGGTGCGTTTATCAAGACAAACCAGCCTTCCTTACCCTCGGGAGCAAGTGATGGGTCTTTGCAGGAAGGTCGGGAAACGTAGATGGTTGGATTCTGCAGGGGCTGTCCCGGTCCGAAAAGGTCGCGAAATTCACGGTCGTAGTCGGAGGAGAAGAATACGTTGTGACAGGCGAGTTCTTCGTGTTTTCGGTTGAGTGCAGCCAGAAACACAAAGCCGCTGCTGGAAGATTCAATCTTTGCCGCTCTGTGGCTCTTTCTTGGGGAGAACCGACTTTGAGAAAGAAGAGATCCTGACCAAGCAGTGGCTGCGTCTTGATTACACACGACAAAGGGACTCTTGATCTTAGATCCTTCCCTAGTGAGTACTCCATCTAGGCTTCCATCGGGCCTAAAGTCGATCCGATCAACTTCGGTATTCGTCATTACCTCAACCCCTAACTCTTTAGCCAGCTTCGTCAGTGCACGGATGAGCGCGTACATGCCTCCCGCACAGCGCCATGAGCCAAATGCGAGCTCCGCGTGAGCAACAACGTTAAAAGTAGCAGGGGTTCGTTTCGGATCAGAACCGTTGTAGGTGGCAAAGCGGGAAAAGAGTTGGATGAGACGGGGATCCTTAAAGAACTTTTGCAACCGGTTCTCCATCTTTGCAGGAATCAGGTCGGGCAGAGCGCGGATCGCTTTTCTCAATGGAATCGATTGAAGGGTCTTTATTCCGAGAGGGTTAAAGAGATAGGCGGGGCCACTTACTTCCCAAAGACGCTGGAGATGTTCTCTAAATTTACGAAAGCCGTCGATCTCGGAAGGGAAGGCTTCCGCAATTGCCTTTTGGAAGTCGTCCATAGTTCCAGGAGCATCGAAACGCGTTCCGTCAGCGAAGAAGTAGCTGCATCCTGGTTCTACCGGCTCGATTGCCAGATAGTCTTCACGGAGGCGACCTGCGGCTGCAAAAAGCTCGTCGAGAAGGAAGGGGAGAGTGAGTACTGACGGTCCGAGGTCAAAATGGAAGCCATCACGAACAAGGTAGTCGCACTTACCACCAAGGTGAGCGTTTTTTTCTATAATGGTCACCTTCTTTCCTTCGGAAGCAAGGCGGATGGCGGCCGCGAGACCTCCAATTCCGCCCCCAATGACGATACAGTCCCGGGAGGTCTTACTGTTCCGGTTCACTCGCCTGCAATCGGTTTTCGGAAGGTGAGCCAGTGGCATATCGCAGTAGCGGCTGCGTCAGACTCATCCAGAGTCAGTTCGTCGGTTGCTCCTGCAACCATCTGCGCTAGCGTGCTGCGTACCTGCTCTTTGCTTGCACGCCCGTAGCCTACCAGAGCCTGTTTAATGCGAAGTGGAGGGTATTCGTGGATAGCGACTCCCCGCAGAACCAGAGCGGCGATAGCGGAACCTCTGGCCGCGCCAAGCGTGAGCGCAGTTCGAAAGTTTTGGACGTAAATAGCCTCTTCGACTGCAGCAGCCCGGATTGGGTAGTCTTGAACGGTGCGGTCAATTCTTCGCGAAATCTCCCCGATACAACCCTCAGTTTTCCACGAGGAAGGAAATCGAAAAACTTCGGAGTGTAGAAGCGTGGCTCTCTTTCGAGTCGCTTCGATGACGGCAATGCCTGTTCCTCGTAGACTGGGATCAACCCCGAGAATTAACCCTTCTACCGGCGTGCGGTCGACTCGTGCTCGAATGTCTTTTGAGGTTTTATTGGCTACGCCCCCGTTTCTTACAAATTCGCCCCAAAGCGACTGGTTCGTTTTTCTTGCCACGATAGAGAGGTAATCGAACCGAAGATCACTCTGCAAATCCGAAGAAACTACGGATCGGAGTGGATCTTCTGAAAGAATGTCTCAACCTTTCGTGTCGGGGTGTTTACGATTCTGTTGAGAGTGCCGCTGTCGAGGGGTCTGTTTACGTTTACTGGTTTGGAGTTTCTATGAAAAAAGAGTTTGTCGTTCGCCATCGGGTTGCCTTCTCGGAAACGGATATGGCAGGTATCGTCCATTTCTCGAATTACTTTAGGTACATGGAAATCGCCGAGGACGCCTTTTTCCGTGAACATGGTCAAAGCCTAATCCGCAGGGAAGAAGGAGAGGTTCACGGTTGGCCTCGAGTGCGTGCTTCGTGCGACTTTAAAGCGCCGATTAGCTTCGGAGAAGAAGTTGAAATTGTTTTGTTCGTAAGTGAGGTGAAGGTGCGGGCAATTGAATTTGCGTTTGCACTTTACCGTGTTGAGGACGGTCTGAGAGGGAAAAAGATTGCCCGTGGAAGAATGACTACGGTTCACGTTGTCCGTAGAACGGGCGAAGCAGTTCACGAGATGGAGGCGCTCGCCATTCCTGAGGATTTCCAAAAGACTTTAGCCGAGTGGGTCGATTAATCTCTTGGGAAGACAGTATTCCAGTCCTCTGCCATATCTATAACCATCCATCCGCGTTCGCCTGCTTCATCCAAGCCTCGGTCGAGCTTTCCGACCTCTGAGTTCCGATCGTAGGCCCATTCTCGCTCAGCGTCTGTGTGGTGAAGGAGAATTCCGAAGCTCGGGCTGTCACCGGATGTTGTATACTGGAGCATCTGAAAGTCCCCATCCGAATTACCGGAAGCGAAGATCGGTTTTTTTCCAATGTGTCGCTGAATGCCGACCGGTTTCCCTTCTTTGTCATTCACGAAATCAATTTCGGCCTCCCTTAACAGAATCGGTTCTCCGTCTTCTTCTGCAAAAGAAGTTCTCACGGAACTACCGATTACCTGCTGCGGAGGGATACCGTAAATTTCCGCCGACCACGGTCTCAGGAAATCAATTCCGCCACCGGATACGATCCACGTCTCGAAATCGTTTTCTCTCAGGTAGTCGAGTAGTTCGAGCATGGGCTGGTAAACCATTTCGGTAAACAAAAGCCCGGTTTCAGGATTTCTCGCCGTTTGAATCCACTCTCGTGCGATTTCTTCGAATTCACTGGTCGTC
>JBCDMB010000018.1 GCA_038744685.1 Verrucomicrobiota bacterium | reverse complement strand
GGTGCGCTACTTCACCGACGGAAGGGTTCTGGGCTCGGAGGCCTTTGTCGCTAGTCAGGCCGCTACGCAGCCGCAGCTCTCAGCGGTGAGACCACCGGGACCGAAGGCGATGAGAGGTGCAGATTGGAGAGGGCTCACCGTGCTCGGGGGGCTTCGAAAGGATTTGTTCGGGTAGTGTCGGTCAAAAAGATCCAGAAACTAGTCGCGATTTTGTTTGCCGATCCGAGTTTCCGGCGGTTTTCCTAGCCCATTCCTCATGTATCTGCGCCAAGTAACGCTCAACGGCTTTAAGAGTTTCGCCGACATCACTCGCTTAGATTTACAACCCGGGGTGACCGCCATTGTCGGCCCAAATGGATGCGGGAAGAGCAACATTGCCGATGCAGTGCGATGGGTCCTCGGGGAACAGAGTGCAAAGTCTCTTCGGGGAGGATCGATGCAGGACATTATCTTTAGTGGATCCGAGAAGCGGAAATCTCTCCCCTACTCCGAGGTGAATCTTACATTTTCCGACTGTGAGGCCGAATTGGGGTCCAGTTTTCATGAGGTCGAGGTCTCCCGTAGAGTCTCGCGCGACGGCTCAAGCCAGTACCGAATCAATGGGAAGGTCTCCCGTTTAAAAGATATCCAACGCCTGTTTATGGATACCGGGGTCGGCCAGATCGCCTACTCCTTTCTTGTTCAGGGTCAGGTCGACCAAATTCTGTCTACCAATCCGGCGGATCGGCGGACCATCTTTGAAGAAGCGGCCGGCATCACTCGCTACAAGAGCCAAAGAAAGGAAACCCTTAATAAACTGGCATTGGTGGACGCTAACTTGTCTCGCGTCTCCGACGTGATCGACGAAGTCAGCCGCCAAATCGGGAGTCTTAAGCGTCAAGCTGCGAAAGCAATCCGTTTCAAAAAGTTAAGTCACCGACAAAACAATCTTGAGCTCGCTCTCCATTCATTTCGCATCCGGGAGCTAGACAGATCGATCGTGGATATCGAGACTGAGGTTTCCGACTCACGGGCACAAGCAAACGCTATCCGAAACGAGATCGAGTCGGTTGAGGAGAGCATTTCATCAGAGAAAAATCGCCGTTCCGAGATTTACGGAAAAATCGAAGAGACTCAGGAGAACATCTTCGATCTGCGTTCCGTGATCGAAAGCTCCACCAGCCAAGTCGAGATGTTGGTCCATCGCAACAGGGAGGACGCCGAGAAAATTTCCTCCCTTCAGGCAGAGGTTCAGCAGCTCATCAGTCAGAAAGATCTGCTCAAAGCGCAAAGCGCCGAAGAAACCGAAACCAAGCAACAGCAGCTTGACCTCCTTGGAGTATCAGACAACCAGGCCGCTCAGAAGGAAAAGGGATTCGAGGAGGCCTCGCAGTTGTTGGTGGAGGCGGAATCCGAACTACGGTCGAAACGTGAGCAAATCCTAACGCTGGAAAATTCCATCGTCCAGCTTCGGTCCAAATGCACCACTTTGGAGGTCGACTTGAAGTCCTTCGAGGTTCGCCACGCATCTCATGGGGAAACCGTTCACTCGGCAAAGGAAGAATCCGAGCGCCTCAACCACCTTCAGAAGAAGACTCAACAAGCACTCGATCAGCGAGAGAAAGACTCCGCTCTGGCTGAAGAGGCCTTGGAGAACGAGAAAAGGGAAATCTCCGAAGCCCGCGAACGGTTTAAGCAGGCTCAGACAGAGGTGCAGGATCTGGATCGACAACTCGCTAGAGCGTCCGCCCGCAAACAGATTCTCCGCGACCTTCAGGATCGAATGGAGGGTTTTGGAGAGGGCGCTAAATCGATCCTGCAAGGTGATCTCGGCGAGGGATTCGACCATTCCGATGCGAGCCTTCTTTCGACGGTGATTACCGTCGATCCGGATTTCACCAGTCCAGCCGAGGCCCTTCTGGGAAATTCAGTCGATGGGGTCATCTGGAAGAACGCTGACGAATTACCGAGGCTCCTTGGAGTCTTGAGGGAGAAAAACATCGCGAGAACGACGATCCTTTCCGCCGGTTCCGTTTCCCCCAATTCCATTTCCCATCCGGATCTTATGCCGGCTCTCTCCAAAATTCATCCGAAGGACGAATCGCTTCTTCCGCTCTTTGAGACCTTGCTCGGAGATTGCTACTTCGCCTCCTCGGAAGAAAGTCTGCTTCGCTGGATCTCTGAAAACCCAAACCTGTCTTTTGGCCGAATGGTCACACCTGAAGGAACCGTCTTTTGTTCGAACGGAACCATCATTGCTGGAAAGCCCATTGAGGAGGATAAGAGCCTTCTCGGTCGTGAGGCAGAAATCCAACGCCTGAACGACCAGATTTCTCAACTGGAAAAAAGTCTCGATTCGAAAAGGGAAAAGACCCGGACCGACCAGGAGCTGATGGATCGTTTGGAATCCTCCATCGAAATTGCGCGGGATCGGCGCAATGAGATCAACGCGGAAAAATCTGCTCTCGAAGCAGAGACAAAAGCGATTTCAGCTAGTATCGAAAGCAATCTTCAAATCCTCGCGGAGGCAGAAGAAAGAATGGGCCAGCTCGAAAACTCGCGGGAAGAAAGTCAGTCAGATCTAGATGCAGCACTCGAGGGATTGACAGAGGTTGAGACCAAATTGAATCGTGAAAAGGAGAGCATTGTTGAATCGGAATCTCTGATCGAGGGCCTTCGCACAAACCGCGATCAAAAGCGCGAAGAATGGACGAAAACGCGACTCGATCACGCAAGCCAACGACAGGCTCTCGAGTTGGTCGAAAAAGGAATTTCCGAAACTGCCAGGCGTTCTGAAGAATTGGAGCTGCTGAACCAGAGACGACTCGAGGAGATCTCTCAGCTTTCTACGCGAACGGACAAGACGGTTCTCGAAATCAAAGAACAGGAGATCGCAAAAGAGAGAGCGGCTAGCGCCCTCAGCGATCTCAAGGTCGATCTTGAGGAGGCCCGATCTTCACTTAAAGATCTGGACCAATTTTTAGGACAGAAAGAAAAGTCTATCTCCGAACAAAGACGCAGCCTGCAGGACTTTGAGCAGTCTGCGAACAGGAAAGAGATGGAGCTGACAAAGCAGAGATCGCAAGTCGATTTCATTCTGGAGATCTCGGGTAGCAGAAACGACATCGACGTGCGTGCGTGCGACTGGCGGAAAGCTCTTTGGGACGCTGACCGCGACTTTAAATCATCCGTAAAGCTGGACGATTTGGAGGAAGGTGACGACATCGACTTAAACCCCATCGACGGACGAGGAGAGCCCGCCGAAGATGACCTCGAACGCTACCTAACCACCGATTGGACATTGGTCGAAGAGGAGAGCAAAAGGCTCCGGGAAAAGATCAACTCAATGGGTGCGGTCAACCTTGTAGCCATCGAAGAATACAAGGATCTCAAGGAGCGATTCGAGTTCCTGCGCGCCCAGAGTCAGGATCTGTGGAACTCCAAAGAAGAACTTTTACGAGCTATCGACGAAATCAACGAGACTTCTCAACATCTTTTCCAGCAGACGTTCGAGAAGATTCGGGAGAACTTTACCTACACTTACGATCACCTCACAAACGGAGGTAAAGCTGACCTTTCTCTGATTGAAGCTGAGGACATTCTCGACTCCGGCATCGAGATCCGGGCGCAGCCTCCAGGTGTGAGAACGGCTACCCTCAGCCTCCTCAGTGGAGGACAAAGGACCATGGCTGCCGTGGCCTTGCTCTTCGCCATCTACATGGTCAAACCGAGCCCGTTCTGCGTCCTCGACGAGCTGGATGCCCCCCTCGACGACGCAAACATTGGTCGCTTCACGGAGATGCTGAAGAAGTTCACCGAGTTTTCCCAATTCCTAATCATCACCCACAACAAACGCACCATCGCTGCCTCTGATTCTGTTTTCGGAGTTACCATGCAGGAGAAGGGTGTCTCGAAGATGGTTTCCATGCGATTTAACCACAACACGCAGAAGGCAGAGTTTGCTGAAGGCGAGCTAGCGGGAGAAGCAATCGCTACTCAATAGACGGAAGGTGTCGGTTCCCGAACAGCTTATTCGTCGTATCCCAAATCTACCGGTCGACAAAATTGACGACTGCTTAAGTCCCCCGGAGGAACTTAGAGAGTCGTTCCAAAACGCAAAAGAGACTACGAGAAAACACGCGAAGAGTTTCTATTTTGCCTCACATTTTCTTACCAAGGCAAAACGCATGGAGGCTTATGCGGCCTACGGCTACTGTCGCTACATTGACGATCTTATCGATGAGGCGTCGCCTTCGGACCTTCTTCCGTCCCGAGAGAAGCTTCTGGCTGACAACCGTACCATCATTTCCGGAGAGCACCCCGCTCCCTTCGCCGCTGCTTTTGGCTGGGTTTGCAAACACCGCAGGATCCCCGTTGAACTTCTGGATGAACTTGTAGAGGGCTGTTACCGTGACACCGCAACGGTTCGAATAAAGACTGAAGAAGAACTGTGGGAATACTGTTACCTGGTGGCGTCGGTCGTCGGGCTGATGATGTGCCGGGTGTTTGGCGTGAGCTCTCAAGAGGCCTATCCTCGCGCCGTCGCGATGGGCCTCGCGATGCAGCTCACCAATATCCTCAGAGATATTAAGGAAGACTTTGAGAATGGTCGCATTTACCTTCCGGAGGAGTCGCTTCATGCGAGAAACCTAAGCGTGAGTTCTCTGATCCAAAATGGTCCTTCTTCTGACTGGAAAGACTACATTGATGGACTCATCCAAAAAGCCCGCGGATGGTATAAATCTGCCGAGGAAGGTCTACTCTTTCTCTTAGACAAGAAGTCCGCGAAAACCGCCAAGACGATGGGGCGGGTTTATGCCGGAATCCTGACCGAAATTGAGAAAAACGACTACGACATCCGAGAACGTCGTTTCGTCAGCCTGAGCCGCAAGATTGGGCTAGCCTTAAAACGTTAGAGTCCTTTAGAGCGTTCAGCCGTCTCTCAGCTGCCGGATATCCGCGTACTCTCCACTCGGGACTGCGAGGATTTTCGACCATTGTTCCAAAATCATCTCAGCGCATGCCCGTCCGTCAGGCATACGCTCCGTGCCCCGTGCCTCCTTTAGGATTTTGGTGAACTGAAACCTTTCATCAACCGGAAGGGAAGTGAGGTAATCCTGCATTTCCGACTCGATGAGTCCCGGTGCAAGAGCAACAAAATGGGTTTTCAACTGCTCGGTGGCGTAAAGCTTGATCAACATGTTGAAGGCACTCTTCGACAGGCTGTAGCCATTCCATCCTCGATTACCAGAACGAGAGGCTCCCGTAGATATTCCGATCACCACCTCCACAGAATCCGCCTCTTCGAAAAGCGCATCCAAAATCCATTTGTTGGCCCAGACATTGACCTCCATCGTCTCCCTAAGATCGGACAAAGGAGTATCACGCATATCCCCCACTCTTCCGAGTTTCGCGGCGTTCAGATAAACCAGATCCCAACGGCGCACCGGTTGAATCCAAGTGCGAAACGCCTCCAAATCAGGCGTGAATTTAGAGAGATCCATCGAGGAGTGCCGTAGTCCTTTTGCGATCAGGTCCTTCGGAACTCTTCGGCTTACACCATACACCTGATCCCCCCGATCTAGGTGAGCCTCAACAAATCCTCTCCCAAGGCCGGAACTGGCTCCAGTTACCAAAACTCTTTTTTCCATTATCGCGTCGAGTCCGCAAAGACTCCTTACAAATTGAGGAACTCCCGCAGTCGGTTTGCCCCTTGCTCGAAAATTTCTTCTGTCGTCGAACGTCCATTTTCCCTCTCGGATTCTTGCTCACCGTCTATCCCTTCAATGTCTTTGGGCTGCAAAGTAGCCGCCCGCTTCACAGCGGTAATCAGGCTCCCCCAAAGCTCGCTCGTATCTACCTCAGAGAAACTTCCCTTTAAAACCACCGGCCTAGCCCACTCCACATATCCGTCGACATTTTTATTATCTCCAAGAAAACCGAGGATTTGAAGGGGCCTTGCCAGCGGTGGCTTGCTACCCATGACCAGTGACAGATTCATCGGATTCGTTGCCACATCTTCCAATCTACCCGGAGCCACCCTTCCCGAACCATCAATACTCAGGTAAGGGCCTCTCAAACGAACACTATCGACCGTCGTTTCCTGTGCCGCAGTCCGCCCAATCAAAATCACCAACTGGCTAAATGGAATTTCGGTAAACAGGTTAGCCACCTCACCCAACGCCGCCAATCCCGGACGGTTCAGTGTATCCGCAAAAACAATACCCGCGAGAGAGCCAGCCTGCACGATTCGAGAAACTCTCGTCTCAGGTTTCAAGGACCGGATCAGTCCATTTCTACCGCTGATCTCGATCGTTCCTGTAAGAAAACTAGGTAAATCTTCTAGGTTCGATGCATTACCCGAAAAGTTCACTGCCGTGTCGAAAGTTCCCTCCACCGATGGAGTTTGACCAGGTTGCAAATTTGTGAGGAGTGAAGTGGCTTCGAGACCTTCAATTTTTCCAACTACTACCCCAGAAACCTCTTCATCCTTCCGCTCGACTGAGGCTTCAAAACTAAACTCTGACTCGTCCTGCCAGTCACCGGCCATCCGAACGGAGCCGGAGTCACGGGCCAGAGAGATCAGGCCATCCAGTGCATTCACTGACGGAAGATTCGGAACAATCAGCTCTGCAATTCCCAACTTTGCCTCCACGGGAAAGGGTAAGTTCTCCAGCGGCCACTGATCACCCGGTTCACTTTTCGGGGAGGTAGACACCTCCGTTTCTGTAGGTTTTGACCACACTCGGGCGAAATCCTGCAGGCTCTCTATGTCGACTCGTTGTCCGGTCAAAATCGCCTCTATTCTTTCAGCCGGATCACCCAGAACCTCCAAATTCAGATCGCTCGTTCTGCCTTTTGCATCAGTGACTTTCAGTGCAGATCTAGCTTCTACCGGCGGCGCCGATAGGAGAGACCCGCTGGCCTCTACATCAAAGCTATCAAAGGCGTCGAGCGGGGTGAGAGCCTCGATGTCGGCAGTGAAAGACAAATCCTCCGATAGGTTGACTTCTGCACTGAGGTGCCCGGTAGACAGATTCGGAAACGAGTTTCGCAACGGCGAACGGGTCCACGTTGCAAAATCTGCCTCCGCAGAAAAAACCGCTCCCTCTTCAGTAGGTGCTCCACTGATCGAAAGCAGCGGAAATCCATCCCTCTCAGAAAGCCAGCGCAGCGACAAGGGTTCCAAATCAGAGGAAGGTCGGTAGGCCAGATCAAGAAAAACAGCTTCAAATCCCTGAACCGCGGAATCGGGTTCAATTGAAGCGGTCGCTGTCGCACTTCGTAACGCTGCAGCGGCATCAATCTCCACTTTTCCTTCGACTTGCGCGTTTGCGCTTCGCCCAGAAGCCAAGTCTTGCACTCGTCCGGCCAGCACGATCTCTCCACTCTCGCCCGCCACAAGACTCTTCACTGAAGCATCCGCTTTCAACTGACTCTTACCGTCCGTCCACTCGATTTCGGCACCCAGTAGATCGAGGTCAACGGGAATTGCGGGTGGTTCAAACATCGCTTGGAAAACCGACGGATCAAATGGTCTTTCAGGCATTGAGCTTGGCTGTTGAACAGATTGTTTCTGGAGAATCTGCAATGAGCGCTGATCCAACTGTGCTAGAACTTTCGGCAATCGAAACCTCCAGCGTTCGGTCTCATTTTGAGAACCCTCGAGTTCAGTCACCTCAATCCGAGACCTACCGCCGTTCGCCAGCCACTCGAGATCCGCATTGGCATAGAAGTTCATTGGTGTTTCGGTGGCGATTGAGAAATCCTCGAGCTGAACCTGAACTTCATCGATCAAAATTCCTTCTCCTTCAATCTCGGTCATTCCGAGCGCTCCCTCGCCCGAGATCCTGTCGTCGATAATCAGGTCCCATTTACCAGTGACCAACCCTCCGATAAGATCCCGCCCTGTCGGCCAGATCGGCCAAGCCGCACGTAAATCGCCGTCGACAACCAAACCAACCCGAACGCCGTCATTGAGCTCCCTTGAGCCCTCGACGTCCAAATCAAAGTTGAGGCTGGAGCCACCTGATTGGACACTGACCAAACCCTCCGCTTTCAGGGACTCATTGCTGAGGGAAAAGCTTGGCTGGCCCAAGACCTTCAGTCGGTCGCCATCCCAATCAGCATCTGCCAACTCAATTTCCCAGTCTCTAGTCGCTCTCAGGAGATAGGAGTCCCCCTCGACAGACCCTACCATAGTTCCGGTAAGATCACCGACCTCTAGGTCCACCAAGAACCCCTGCAAAAACTCCGAGGGCAGCGAGAAGACAATCTCAGCAAAATCACCGTCTTCTACTGAGAGCACTTCTCCTACTGCAAAAATCTGGGGTCGGAGAAGCCGCAAAGCCAGCCATTCCTTTTCAGAATCTTTTGGCGAAACCTCTATCTCGAACTCATCGACCAACAATCCTTTTTCCACTCTTTCTATACTCAAGCGCCCGGAACTCGTAACCGCTTGATTGAGATTTGGGATAAGGTCTTCACCCGATTCTAGAGAGAAGGATAGATGTCCGGTCGACATTCCCTCCCCCGGACGGATCGTAGTCTGGCCACTCAAGAAACACGATACTTCTGGAAGCTCTCCTTCGTAGAAAGCCCGGACAACGTCTAGATCAACAATTTCCGCCTCAAAGGCCAGCTCGAGGAGACCTGTGGACTCGATCCACTTTCCGGTAAGGCCGAGGGTGCCGTCCTTCAACAGGTCTTCAGATAGAAGTTCGACCGTGTAGTCCTCTCCCGATGAAGAAGATTCGGCGGTCGCAAGCAGTTCGATTTCCCCTTCCACCTCGGGAAGTCTTGATTCTGCTACGACACGAAGGTTGAGAGATCCGACGTCTGCTTCGGCAGTTAGAAAGGTGGTTAGAGTTGCTGTAACCTCCGGGATCGCTGAAGCCGCATCGGCATCCGGCGAAAGGGTCACTGAAAACTCACTCGTCTGACCAGCCAAGAGATTGCCACCCATCGCATTCACTTCAGCCGACCCGCCCTCCGCAGTCACTATGGTACCCGAAATCGAAGCGGATCCTAGCTCGAGAGGGACACGGTTCCCCAGAATCCCTCGAAAGCCCTGGGGAAGAGTAATTTCGGTATCCTTTCTCTCTACCGTTTCAGCTTCTCCCGCAAACTGTAAGGTAAAATCACGTACCACGATCTCGTTTACGCGTAACCTCTTTCGGAAAAGTTCACTCCACGAAAAGGACGCCTCTACACTCGGCACTCGGGCAAGAATTTCCGGACTCGAAAACTCTAATCCCTCAATTTTCAGACCAGACAGGCCCAAACGAAAGGTATCAACGCTAACCCTCCTTTCGTCAGTCGAAACTACGCTTACGAAAATTGCTTTTTGAACGGATGGAATGAACAAGACCCCGATACCGCAGAGCAATAATACGATTGCCCCGATCAGCCAGCGCACCCATTTCATTCGTCAGTTCCATCCTGATTCACGATGCGTTCCAGAATCTCAGACATATCGTCGACTTTGCTCAACACCTCACGATCTACAAAAATCGGCTTCTTCTGTTGCAGGGCCATCACCAAGGAGTCGCTCGGGCGCGCATCGATCTCCACTAGCTTCGTGTCGATCTCGTTTTCCATGCGAAGGATCATCCTCGCGTAGAAAGTTCCTTCGTCGACGTCATTGATGACCACTCGATCCAACTCAATTCCGAACCCCTGAAAAATGTTAGCTATCAAATCGTGGGTCATCGGCCGTTCCTTTTTCACGTTGTTGATCGTCATTGAGATCGTGTTGCCGATCCCCTGGTCCACATAGATGACAAATACCTTCTCCTCGTTCCCCAGAAAGACCGCACAGCCATTCGCTGTCGGCATGACCCCTTTCACCTCAACCAGCTGAACGTCGTTTTTCATACAATGGAGAGTAGGCACCAGAGGAAAAAGACTCAAGTAAAACGCTGGCAACGAGCCTAGGGCTGACTATCTGCTTCTCCCTATGATTGGAGACGGACGGAAAAGACCGGCACGACTTTCAAGGGTAAACCACCGCGGAAAGCTCTACTCCATTCTCCTGATCTGATTCTTCATCTGAGACACGAGAGAACCATTTCGAAGCGTAGCTCCCGTATCGATTGGAGAGCTCTTTCAGTTCCCCATAATATTTGCTCTCAAGGTATTTCCGGTAGGACTCGGGAATTTCCACCTCTCTTGATCTGTTGACAACCTGACTCACTCGTCCGTGTTCCGCGGTGTTTTTCGCCCCAATGTGATCCAATATCCCTGAAAGCAGAGCCTCTGGCTGATCCTGGATGGCATCGTAGAACCCCAGAATCAGCTGGCTAGAATCAAAAACTTCCAAATACAAGTCGATCGTGCGCAAGTAATCTGACCGAAGTGATTGACGCGAAGAATCGATAAAAGCCTTAAATCCCGCGAGATTATCTAGCTCTATAGAGCCACCAAGCTTCTCTGTGAATCGATAATGCGACCATGCTCGCTCGATAGGATTACGTATCAAAAAAATCAGTTTCGCCCGAGGAGCGACCTTCTGTATCCGCTCAACATCTTCTCGATTTAAAATGGAATAGCCCGGCGTTATATCGCCAGTGATTCCAGGCTGCATTTCATAGAGCTTTATATACCACTTGTCAGAAAAGTTGTGGAAATAGTATAGCATCCACCATTTCGCCAACCTCACATTTCTCGACTTGAGAGATCCAAATACGGCTTTTGCCCCCGTTCTGATGTAGTCGCGCATCCAGAGTCGACTGAGTAACTTGGTCTCTGCGAGAGTATTTAAGGAAGGATACGAAGAAGACCGATCAAAATAGTGCATCTCCTTTACTGGAGGTAGCGAGAACTCAGGATGTTCCCTTAGTCTTCTGAACAGCCAAGAAGTTCCAGCTTTCATGGCACCGATGCATATAAATTCCGGCTTCATCAATTCTCAAGGTTTAGACTCTGAGTAATACAAGTCTCCCAGACAACAACGCTTAGGCAAAGTTCGAATTGAAGAACCGCCCTGAATTTAGTTGGATTTCAACCAAGGTCCTGACAACCTCCCGGTCGAATGGATTTCTCAGGGTATCAAGTAGAAGATTTCTTTGACGAAATGTTTGAAGAAGACGGTTCTGTGCGCCCGCACTACCTGGCCCTCATTGACAGGCTCCAAAGCCTTGATCCAGAAGAGATGTCTCAAAAGCAAAAAGCCGTCGACCGGGCGTTTCTCAGGCAGGGCATTACCTTCACGGTTTACGACGATGACCAGGGAACGGAAAGAATTTTTCCGTTCGACCTATTTCCACGGATCATTCCGGCGGCCGAGTGGGAGTTTCTAGAAAAGGGTCTCACTCAGCGGATGGAGACTCTGAATCTTTTTCTGAAGGACATTTACTCTGAACAGAAAATTATTACCGACGGGATCATCCCCCGTGAACACGTCGAGTCCGCAGCGCATTTCCGGCCGGAGTTCATGAATGTTCCTGTCCCCAAGGACATTTACATTCACATCTGTGGCACAGACCTCATCAGGGATCGTCAAGGGAAGTATCTGGTTCTTGAGGACAATGCGCGCTCCCCATCCGGGGTATCGTACCTTCTCGAGAATCGGGATGCGATGAAGAAGGTGTTCCCCCACTTTTTCCCAAAATCAGGAACCCGGGCAGTTGAGCGATATACCGAAGATCTTCTTGCGACACTTAAGTATATAGCTCCCGATGGAGTCGACGATCCCGTCGCGGTCCTTCTAACGCCGGGCGTTTACAACAGTGCCTACTTCGAGCACAGCTTGCTCGCCCGAAGGATGGGAATCGAGATCGTGGAAGGGAGTGATCTCGTGGTCGAAGACGGCTTTGTCTACATGAGAACCACCGAAGGGTTGCAGCGAGTCGACGTTATCTACCGGAGAATCGACGACGATTTCCTCGACCCTGATGTTTTCCGTAAAGACTCGCTCTTGGGGGTGGCTGGACTCGTCGATGCCTACCGCAGGGGCAATGTTAGTCTTGCGAACACAATCGGAACCGGCGTTGCAGACGACAAATTGATCTACAAATACGTTCCGGACATGGTTCGGTTCTACTTGGACGAAGATCCAATTCTCGAGAGTGTCGATACCTATTTGGCATCCGACGAAAAGGAACGCGGTTACATTCTCGAAAACCTTGAAAACCTCGTCGTCAAGTCGGCAAACGAAGCGGGCGGCTACGGAATGTTGATTGGCCCGCAGGCAACCGAAAAAGAAATCAGCGAATTTAGGGACCTCATCAAAACGAAGCCACGGAACTTTATCGCACAGCCCCCCATCTCCCTTTCTCGACATCCAACAATCACCTCAGAAGGGATCGAGGGGCGGCACGTTGACCTGCGGCCCTACATACTTTGCGGGAAGAAGATTAATATTCTGCCCGGAGGTCTGACCCGTGTAGCTCTCCGAAAAGGATCACTCGTTGTGAACTCTTCGCAGGGAGGTGGCAGTAAGGACACTTGGGTGCTCTACGGAGATCGATAACATGTTATCTAGAGTAGCAGAGTCCCTCTACTGGATTGGCCGTTATATCGAGCGGGCAGACAATATAGCCCGTCTCCTCGACGTTAATTTAAACATCCTCACGGATTTCCGGGATCTGAATGACTCCCGACTCATCGAACACTGGGAGCCCATTATTCGAAGCACCGGAGACTGGAAACTCTTCAAGTCCCTCGGCTATCAACCGGATTCTCGCTCGGCTACCGACTTTCTGACCTTCGACTCCGAGAATCCCAACTCGATTATCAATTGCCTGATCGCTGCCCGGCAGAATGCCAGGATCATTCGAGACCAAATCCCCAGCGAGGTCTTCGAGGCAATCAACGACGCCTACCTCAATCTAAGAAACTCGGGATCTAAGGAGGTTTGGAAACTTGGACCTTATCAATTTTACCAGAAGATTCAGAGTTTTTCACAACTCTTTCAGGGGTTGGTCGAATCGATTGTAGTTCGCGGACTCGGGTACTATTTTATGGAATCCGGAAAGTTCCTCGAACGAGCCGACAAAACGAGCCGCATTCTGGATATCAAGTATCACATTCTACTTCCCAGCGTGGATGACGTTGGAGGCATCGTTGATACGGCCCAATGGACAGCTGTTCTTCGCTCATGCAGTGCCTTTGAGGCCTATCACCGCAACTACGTAAAAAACGTTGATCCCGCTTTGGTGACAGAGTTTCTGCTTTTCTCGGCGAAGTTTCCACGAGCGGTCCGCTTCTCCCTGGGGAAAGTCGGACAAAACTTGGAGATGATTTCCAACAACCGGAACGTTGATCGCTTCTCCAACGAGGCCGAGAGAGAGTGTGGGCGCCTTTTCAGTGATCTCACCTACGTCACTTTAGAAGAGATTTTTGAGCAGGGCCTTCATGAGTATCTCGACTACTTGCAGGTTCGCCTCAATGCAGTAGGCGACTCGATTCACAGCACCTATTTCGGGGCTGTTACTGAAGACTGACCCGACCCTCTTGAGGGGCTGGTTTTAGAGGTAGAACTTTCCCCGCCGGTGATCTCGAAAATTCCATACCCAGCGAGCCAGTTGGGCATGAACCCCGTGCGGGTCTTCCAATCACCCCGCAGGTAAACCGCCCTCTCGACATGAAGCTTTTCGCGGTTGGCAAAGTCGATCAGCTCACCAATCGACAAGTGATTGGAAAGCGGGGAGTCCTCCCAAAAGAATGGGTACACATCATTCTTGAGACTTCGTCCTTTCAGAAAGTAGGAGATACGGTTTTTCCAGAAACCATGATTTATTGCACCAACTATTACGGATCGACCGATCGTCAGGCCCTTCCGAATCACGGCTCCGGGCTCACCCACTAGTTCCAAAGTCCTCGTCAGCACAACATAATCAAACGAGTCTTCTTCAAATCGATCCATGGTCTCCTTTACGTCCCCCTGAAATGCGTTCACGCCCCGCTTGATACAGGAGGCAATCTTATCGGGGTTCGAATCTACACCGATCCCGTAAACATTTTTACGGTCGATCAATTCTCGAAGGAGAATCCCTCGACCACATCCTAGATCGAGAACCCGACTACCTGATTCAATCCAGTCAACCAGTATTTCGAAATCGATCTGCCTCCGTTTGTTCGTTCTCTGCAGAAACGGGCTTTTTGGATATCGCTCGCTCATAGGTTAGACAGAAAGTTTCGGACAAAACCATTTAGCTCGAGCGAATCGATCAAGAATGAATCATGGCCGAACTCCATATTCACTTCCGCGTAAGATGCGTCCTTTCCCGCACGGAGAAGCGCAATCGCGATCTTCCTGTTTTGCTCGGGAGGGAACAGCCAATCCGATGTGAAACCGACAACTAAAACCTTTGCAGAAATGCCTGCGAAGGTTTCCTCCAATTCTCCACTCTCTCCATACAAATCAAACCGGTCGAGTGCTTTGGTGAAATAGAGATAGGTGATCGGATCGAACCGGTTTACGAACGACTGCCCCTGATACCGGAGATAACTCTCCACCTCGAACTCGATGGCATCAAATTTAGAATCCAGGTCCGCAGCTGTTTTTGCCCTTCCAAACTTTGCCTCCAATCCCTCGTCCGAAACGTAGGTGATATGTGCCATCATCCTTGCAACGGAAAGGCCCACATCGGGACCCTCTCCAGCTTCGTATAGCCCATCGTTCCACTTTGGATCTTGGAGAATCGCTGTCCGTCCGACCGCATTGAAAGCAATTGCTTGTGCATTCTGTCGGGGTGTGCTTGCCATAGGGAGAATCGCAGAAACTTGATCAGGAAAATCGATCGCCCACTGCAACGCCTGCATTCCACCCATGCTACCGCCAATCACACAGGCGAGTCGCGAAATACCCAGATATTCAATCAAGCGGTTTTGAGCAGCGACCATGTCTCGAATCGTTGGAAGCGGAAAATCCAGTCGATAGGGCTTCCCGGTTACCGGATTGGTGCTCAGCGGACCCGTCGAGCCCTGACATCCGCCCAAGCAATTGCTACAAATCACATAAAAACGGTTGGTATCAATCGGCTTGCCTGGACCAATCATTTGGTTCCACCAACCCACTTTGCGATCGTTCAGGGAATAAATCCCTGCGCAGTGATGGTCTCCACTCAAAGCATGACAGATCAGAATCCCGTTCGACCGCGCCTGATTCAGTTTCCCATAAACCTCATAGCGTAACTGAAAAGAAGGAATCGTGGCTCCGGATTCAAAATGAAACTCTCGGTCAGAGACAAAGTCATGGTGCCTGACAATGCCAACTTCGCCGACAGGATCGGCTACCGGTTTCCCTTCTTTCGAGTCGTTCATTAAACGTGAAAACATGCGTCGACTCACCAAAAGGTTCAACGCTGTTTTCCCTCGATACCCCTATTCACAATTCGGCCTCGCAATGACTCCTGGAAACGGCTCATTCGCGAAAAAGTTGTCACGCTTAGACGGGTTCAAAAGATGTTCCTCGCAGACAGAGAAGAGCTCTTTCTCAGAACCAACCCTGCGCACTTCATGAAGAAACTGCCCTTCTGGATCTACACCTTCAGCTATAAAAATGAGATACCTCTTAAGATGCGCTATCCGGTACTTTTCTTCCACAGCTGGGAAGTATTCCTTTTTGGTTCGATTCAAATCGTCTATGTAGCCGGCGACATCACCCAAAGTCGGTTGGAAGACTTCCTTTCCCGCTGAGTGCTCCCTCACCTGCCTGAAAATCCACGGGTTTCGCACCGCACCACGGCCAATCATGGAACCATAACTGCCGGTATACTCTGCTACTTCTCGGGCTCGCTCGGCCGAGGACAGGTTACCGTTCGCGAGTACAGGGCAACTGAGTCTTTCCACTGCTTCCCGAATCTTAAGGTAATCCACATCTCCCCGATACATCTGCTTCACGGTTCTCCCATGAACCGTTAAGAAATTAACTTTGTGTCTCTCGATGGACCGTAGACACCGTGAGAAAGGCTGCGTATCCGAAAACCCGATCCTGCACTTCACGGAAAAGCTTCCCTCAATCCTGTCGCGCATCTCTCCGATGATATGGTCCACATAATCCGGGGCTCGGAGCAATCCTCCCCCCGCATTTCTCTTATAGATTTTTGGCGCTGGACAACCGAGGTTGAGATCGACACCCGCAATCGGATAGCGCTCCAGTTGATTCGCTGCATCGCCTAAAGCCTTAGAGTCATTTCCCAAAACTTGAGCGAAGACTGGCCTTCCGGTCTCGTTTTCCTCTATTGAGCGAATGATTTCGGGGTCGAGAGAGGACGCGGAATGCACGGAGAAATATTCGGTGAAAAAGTAATCGGGCGGTCCGATCCTTGCTATCACCTTCATAAAGGCACGATCGGTCACATTCTGCATCGGCGCCAAAGCCGTTGGCAGAGTGCCACTCTCGATCTGCGGGGGCAATGGGCTCAAAATCCTGTTAAGACATTCGGTCACCCAGACCTATTCGCCTTGTTTTCCGCACCCTCACACCGACGAACAAATTGTCGAATCCAACTAACGCAGTTGGACCCCTGGCGGAAATTTCAAATTTCATTTCTGATCGGAATAGGCTGCAAACCTTCTGCAAGTATTCAAGTGACCCCAACACTCGTCCACTGGTGAAAGCGGGTTGACGGGTAAGTAAGAGCTTTCCACTCGGAAGATTTAGAGAAGAGGGATTTGTAGACTTCAACGAAGAACCGGCAGTCGTAGGTCTATCTTTTGAAAAAAGAACGTCGCGATATCTCCGCAAGCTTACCGCTCGCTTTGGGAGCAAGGCCCTAAGCCCTTCTCTTTCAAAAACACCTCCTCTAATCGCCCTTCCGTAGCACGAGTTTGGGTAGTCTCGGGGATCCGCAACAATGCCAGCACGAACTGGATTCAAATCAATATAAGCTGCAACCGTCAGCAAGGACCGAGAGTCGCCCTGAACAAGCAAACTCTTGTATCTGTCACTCCAAACAGGACCAAACCTCTGATGAGTTCGGTTAAACCAAAGCGAGAATCTTTGCTTCAGCGTTTTCATGAATTCCGAAAGGCTACCCATTCTATCGACCAGTTTCCTTCGGACTACTTCTGCCTCGGCCCCACCCTGAACAAGAATTCTCTCTAGATTATCTGCAGACAGAGGTTGAAGTGGATTTGGTTGCGGATGCAGCGCCCGATAACGCCTCACTAGAACGGCATCCGAAACACTGTCGTTGGCAGGGACCCTCACCAGCAGGTGGAAGTGATTTTCCATGAAGCAGTAAGTGAGAACCTTTACACCTGAGAATTCAGCAGCAGCCTTCAACATTTTCTGAAACACCTCTCGGTGCCGGGGCCCCAGCACCCTTTCACCATTCACTGTTCGAGACATACAGTGATAAACCGCATCTCCCCTACCAATAAGTCTTCGACCCCGCACATAATAAACAAAGCCCTGTTTCTTTACTTGGTCAAATAATTTATACCTGTCCCTAATTTCGATTAGAACAGATTCTTGATTGAAAAGCTGACCCCTGATTGCATTTATCAGCACTTAACAGATTTGATGAAACAGCGGACGATTCTTCGGGAATCCTCGGTTAGCGGTAAGTCGCTTCACACCGGGGAAGATGTTACCCTCACCCTCAAACCCGCGCCGGAAGACTCCGGTGTTCTATTTCGGCGGACGGATCTCTACGGAAAACCCGAGATTAAGGCAGATGTTGCCCTCGTATCCGATCTGGTTCGAAGCACTACACTCTCGTCGGGCCATGCGAAGGTTCATACTGTAGAACACATCCTGAGTGCACTCACCGGCTGCGGCATTGACAACGCTGTGATTGAAATGGGTGCCAGCGAACCTCCAATTCTAGACGGTTCCGCAAAACACTTTGTAAATCTGATCCAAAAGGCGGAACCCATCGAACAGACAAAAGACCGCAAAGTATTCTCTCTCGAAGAGCCAATCTCGATCACTGAAGGAAACCGTTCCATCATCGCACTCCCTTCAGAAAACCTGAAAATTACCTGCACTTCGTCCGATGATCGCGGGATTCACACGCAACACCTTACGCTGGAGATCGATCCCGAGGTTTACGTCGCTCAAATCGCTCCCGCCCGGACGTTTACGATTTATGAGGATATCGAAGAATTGTTGAAACTTGGTAAGATTCAAGGTGGTAGCCTCGACAGTGCAATTGTGATCAAGGGTGACAAAATTCTTTCCAAAGAACCTTTGCGGTTTAAGGACGAGTTCGTTCGTCACAAGATCCTCGATATCCTTGGCGACATTTCGCTTCTCGGATGCTCCATCAACGCTCACATCGTGGCAGTACGTCCTGGCCATGCACTCAATGCAGGTCTTACACGGGAACTTGCTGCACGCCTTCAATCCAAAAAATCGTCCGGCGCTAAAACACTTCCGAAGTCCAGCATTCCTCCTAACGAAAAGGCTTTGGATATCCGGAGAATACTCGACACGATCCCTCATCGTTATCCATTCGTGATGATTGACCGGGTCCTCGACATCGTCTCGGACGACGAACTAGTCGCAATCAAAAATGTGAGTATCAACGAACCTTATTTTCAGGGGCACTTCCCAGGTAGGCCCGTAATGCCAGGAGTTCTGCAAATCGAAGCCATGGCGCAAGCTGCCGGGATCCTCATGCTACGCCACACCACCTCGGAGAACCGGATCGCCTTCTTCATGAGTTGCGACAAGGTGAAATTCAGAAATGCAGTGGAGCCGGGCGACCAAATCTCGATCCACGTTCGTTTGATCAAGAAGAGGGGTAACAAACTAGCTGTCGCGTCGGGTGAGTGCAAGGTCGGTGAAAAAACCGTTTCTTCCGCGGAACTTATGTTCACGATTGTCGAAGCAGGAGAGTCTCACTAAGCCCATGGCAAAGATTCATCCTAAGGCGATCGTCGAAGACGGCGCCGTGCTCGCTGAAGATGTAGAAATTGGCCCTTACGCATTCATCGGTCCCGATGTTCGCCTAGGGCCCGGTTGCGTCGTTCACCATCATGCTACCGTTGAAGGCTTTACCGAAATGGGAGAAAACAACGAAGTTTTTCCGTATGCCCTGATAGGTGGCAAAACTCACGACCTAAAGTTCTCGGGTGGCACCCCGGGACTAAAAATCGGCAACGGAAATGTTTTTCGAGAGTATTCCACTGTTCATCTCGCGACCGACGACGGAGCCTTTACCACCCTCGGTAATCGAAACACGATTCTGGCCTATAGTCATGTCGCCCATGATTGTCAGTTAGGAGACCACATCGTTATGAGCAGCAACGCTGCACTCGCTGGTCACGTCGTTTGTGGTGACCACGTCAACATTGCATGGGGCTCGGGGGTACATCAATTCTGTCGCCTCGGAAAGTTTTGTATGGTCGGAGGAATGGCTAAACTAGTTCAGGACGTTCCTCCGTTTCTGATCGCAGATGGTATACCTGCCGAAGCCCGGACAACCAATCGGATTGGAATGGAGAGAGCTGGCTTTACGCCCGAACAAGTAGCACTGGTGCACCAGGCGTTTAAAACGCTTTTTCGCAAGGGCTTAAACCGCAGTCAGGCACTTGAGAAGCTCGAACAACGATCGGACGCGTCGGACCCAATCCTCGCAGAAATCATCCGTTTCGTAAAAGAGAGCAAACGAGGCATCTGCTAGAGCAGGGACTGTAGCTCTTTAGGGGTTGCCGGACATTCTTCCGAGCTGATGGCTAAAATAAAGGTCCTCAATATGACTGTGAAGTGAGAGCAAGCTTTTCCGCATCCAGCGGAATTCGACCCTAAGACTCTTTAATGTTCTCACGTGGGTAGCCTCCGGGGCGGAAGCAAAATCCAGTAGATCCGCCCTCGCAGGAAAGACTTCTTCAATCGGAAAATCGTCCACTCTCTTGATGACCCGATTCACCTTTCTCCTAAGCGAGCGATTCGTATGACTCGGCGTTTCATCCTCTAGCTTTTTCATCGATTCACGAATCTGAACCAGATTAAAAAGAATCGAACCCGGGAGATAGCGATTCCTCCAGATTAATCGAATGACCCGATCCAGGTACGCCCTGGAACGATATTCGCGGCGGTAGGCGTCAAGACAGCCCAGAAGCCGTAGTAGCGCCGTGAGATCAGTATCGTCCTCCAGATGCTGCTGCTGGCGAGTTACTCGACTCGGAATAATTGCTTCCAGCAGGGTGATGGTGCAGATCGCACGCTCCAGAGAAACCCCTAAAAGCCAGAACTCGTAAACTGAGTCATGGCTTAAAGTCCTCTCAAGAGTGCCGACAAAACGAGCGTGCTCTTGAGAAACAATCAGACACGCATCCAGATTCCTCCTATGAGCAGCCTTAGAACGCCGCCCCATCTCCTCCTCAAACTTATCCAGCATATGGTAGAAAGACTCAGACATTTCAGGCGTAATCCATTCTTGAATACGATCTACATTTCTTCGCGCAGAGAAAAGAGAGGAAGTAACAGAGGAAGGTTCACTCTTCTTTGCGACGAAGTTACGGAACAGCCTCTTGAAATTCTCCGGTGAACTCTCCAAGTCCGCAATCGGAGAGAAATCGGCCGCCGAAGCCACCCCTCTCCAAAGGGGCCAGTAATAATCCATGTCCTCTGGTGCCAATTCCGTCAGACGAATACTTTCCAATAAACTCGCCTGATGGGCCGAATTTCGTGCGCGTTCAAGATAACGCGCCAACCAATAAAGCCCCTCAGCTACCCTGCTGGGAGCAGATAAATTCGTCGGAGCGATCTGTGTTTCGAGCTTGGAATCGTCACTCGGAAAACGCTCTACCCGAGGATCGATAACCCAGGTATCCTTCATGCCGCCAATTAAGTGAAGCGCCTGATCTACGCCCGCTTCCCATGAAAGCCCTCCTGGCAGGATTACCGGATGAGGCCGTAACATGCCAAAAACCCTGAGAAAATAGGGTGTTTGCACGATTCCAGAGTCCGTCCACCTTGGCAATGCAACGGAAGAGAGTTTTCGCCGAGCAACGGTCCATTCAAAAGGCCCGGCGTACCCGATATTACCGTTCACATGAAACGTTCCAGTCTGATTGCTGGCATAGGCAGTTTCCATAACTCGGGGTGTAGCTACCCGGTCAAAGCGAAACTCTTCGGGTCTTGATTTCACCCATTCTGCCTGATCCTGGTCGACGCAGTGAAACGTTTCTACAGTAGGCAAAAGAGGGACTTCACCTAAGTAGAAACGAACAATAGCGTCGCTAAAGGGGAGCAGGGACAAATCGTCGGCCACTTCTGCCCCCAGAACATTTTCTATTCTGACATTTCCCTCTCTTATGCAATGCACCAATCCGGGCACTCCGCGATCAGAGTTTTCAACGAAAGTGATCGGATCGACAGCGTTTGTCTCCACCTTGCGTAAAATCACATCCACCCGTTCTAACCCGTCGATCGTTTTCACAAAGGCTCGTCCATCGCGAACCAGCAGATCTACTGGTCGAGCTGCAATGATACCCATGTGTCTCGCAAGAAACGAGTCGTCGAAATGGGGGCGAACCGTATCGCCACGGGTAAGGAGAACGATTCGCTGGACATCATTCGCACGAGTCCCTTTCAGCGCCTCGATCAGGTCACTTCCAAATCCCGCAACTGGCACGACAGAAAACCCCGAAAAGATCTCAGGAAAAGCCTGTGCCAACATCCTCCTGTTCTGAATCACGTGGGAAATGCCAGAGGGAAATGAAAAGTGATTTTCGTAGACCACCCATTTACCTGCCCTTTCCTGAACCAGATCCATAGCACCGAGTAAGAATCCACTATTTGTAGGTCCGCCCTCTCCTAGGAGTTCTCGGTAGTAGCCTGGCATACCCAGCAGTAGCTCAGCGGGTAAAATTCCCTCCCGAACGATCTCCCGTTTCCCATACACATCCGAGACAAACCGACTAAACGCCTCCATGCGCTGCAGGGAACCTTTCTGAATCAGGTCCCAGTCCTCAGAAGGCAGCAACTGGGGAAAAACATCCAAGTCCCAGCCTGCATGGTCGCCTTGGTCCGAAGTCAGTGAAAAGTGGTGCCCGATCTCGGCAGCGATTCGCTTGAGTGATTCAGCCCTTTCCCCCAAAACCTCTGGGGGAAAATCTCCAGAGACCACAGGGAGATTCAGTTGGTCTGCTGAAACGCTCATGCCGCTGCGTCAACCGCAACCACCCCGAAGGAGTTGCAGTGCATCAGGCTTTACCTAGGAAAGGCTTCCAGGCATCCCGCGAACCGCTTCTGTGTAGGACTGAAAGGAAAGGTCTATGCTTGGGACGCATCGGCTGACGCCGAAGCACCAATCCAGCCTGATGGGGAAGACGATTAGCCTTTTTGCTATTACACTCGATGCATGAAGTTACCAAATTCTCCCAGCTCGTGCGACCTCCCCTGTCCCTCGGAATCACGTGGTCCAAGTTCAACTTAGACTCAGGAAAAACTTCACCACAATATTGGCAGCGGTAGTTGTCCCGTTCGAAAATGTTCCGCCTACACAGTTTCGTATCTTGCACAGGCACACGATCAAACTCCTTCAAAAGCAAAATCTGCGGTAGGCGAAGGCGGAGACGAACCGACCTCACGCAGAGTTCCCCTTCTTCAGGTGGGTGAGTTGTAGACCGTTCGATCCAGTCCGAGGCAGATAACAACTCGTAGTTGCCTTCGTTCGGATGAATCACTTGAGCGTTGTCCTGAAACAAAAGAGACACCGCCCTTCGGACTCCGACGATGTTCACCGGTTGCCAAACCCGATTGAGGATTAAAATGCGGAACGCTTCTTCATTTGAAAACTGTCCCGGATCATCGACCATCCTCCGACTAGAAACAAAGCGACCGAATGCTTGCAACTGCAAAGCCAAATTATGTCTCACCGATCCACACGATTTTCTGAAAAGGATCATAAACCAAGAGGCCTAAAGCTGTTTGACAACCGTTTCCCAGCCTCACACTCTCGGATCCCTTACCTACTATGAAAAAAGCCCTCCTTCTTACCCTTACCCTCGCCTCAGGCTCAACAGCTTTCGGACAACTCTACTTCGGAGCAGGTCTTGCCTACTTCTTCCCGGAAGCAGACAATTCCATCACTAACCTCCTTGGGAACGGAAACCTCGACCCGGAAGACGGTTTCGGAGGTATCGCAAATGTAGGATACAAGGTGCCCAGCAACGGCTGGTATTTCGAATTCGAATTTCAATACTACATGCCCGACTCACAGATTTCGACCCAGGCAACTGGAGCCCAGGCCGCAGCCATCACGGGTTCAAACCTGGGAACAGGTCTCTACAATTCGAAAATCGACGCCGACAACTACACCTTTCTTGGAAACGTATACTACGACATCCTAGACAGTTTGGAAACCAACTGGGGTCTTTACTTTGGTGGTGGTCTAGGGGCAACAAACTTAAACCAAAAGGCAACTGTAACCGGTCCTTTAGGTACCGTAACTGATGAGAATGATAAGTGGTTGTTCACTTACCAGTTCCTGACTGGCATCTCATACCAGCCACTCAGTAACATTCGCTTCGACTTCGCTTACCGCTACACGGTGGTGGAAGATTCCAACTTCACTCTGTTTGGGCGAAACGTCGGAGTCGATGACTACCAGTTCCAGTCTCTGGAACTCTCTGCTAGTCTCTCTTTCTGAGCCAAGCCCTCGATCCAGCAGGTGTCCTCACCATTGAAAGGGAGGGTGTCTACTGTCCCGAAGGAAAGTTTTTCATCGATCCCCGCATCCCGGTTGATCGTGCCATCATTACTCATGCGCACAGCGACCACGCAAGGCCGGGAAGCAAACACTATCTGACGTCGCAGCGAGGCCTTGGGGTCTTAAAGGAACGGGTAGGATATGGGTCACCCTCCTTTCAAACCCTCGGCTACGGAGAGCAGTTGCAAATCAATGGGGTTACCTTGTCCCTCCACCCCTCCGGTCATCTTCTAGGTGCTTCGCAAGTCCGAATTGAGAGGCAAGGATATACCTGCGTCGTAACCGGCGACTACAAACGACAGCCCGACTCCTCATGCGATCCATTCGAGATCGTTTCCTGCAATTCATTTTTCACAGAGTGTACCTTCGGACTACCTGTATATAGCTGGCCTACGGTCGAGTCAGTCCAATACGAGATTCATAATTGGTGGAGGAAAAACCAAGAGCAGGGTATCACCTCCGTCCTTTTCGCCTACGCTCTGGGAAAAGCGCAGAGAATTCTAGCCGTCCTCGATGATTCCATAGGTCCTATCGGAGTCCACGGCAGTATCGAGAAGTTTGACCCCCATTACAAAGCTGCGGGTATTTCCCTAGCCGAACATAGTAAGGTGACCCCGGAGAATCGCTCCGAATTCACCGGGCGCGGCCTCATTATAGCTCCCGGATCCACCGCCGGAAGCCCATGGCTGAGAAAGTTTTCCCCTATGTCTCTCGCCTTTGCCTCTGGCTGGATGCAGATCCGGGGAAGCCGCCGACGCCAAGCCCTCGACCGGGGCTTTGTTCTCTCAGATCACGTCGATTGGAACCAGCTACACCAGACCATTTACGAAACCGGCGCAGAGTTTGTGGGCACGATGCACGGTTTCACGAGCGTTGTGACCCAGTATCTAAACGAGACTGGTATCCGATCAATCGAGGTCGGGAGTTTGAGAGATAGAGACGAAGCCGAGGAAGACTAGTCAGAATCCGGCAAGTCCGTAGGGAAATCGATCGGCTTTCCAATGATCCAGCAAATGGAGTAAAAGAGAATAGAGGCCATTCCGATTCCCAGGCCGGCAACCACTCCCCAGTCAATGATTCCTCTCCATGGTTGTTCAAGTAGTTGAACGACTAGCACAAGCCCGATGACTCCAAGGGCAACAGACCACGAAACGATCTTTCTTTTGCGTGTCGCCCGAAAAAAACCGAAACAGTAGAACGGTGCCAGGAGGGATGATGGCAAGTCTGGGTGGGTGAGCAGTGCCCGAGCCCTGGCTACAACCCGAGGCGAAAAGGCAAAGTGAAACCCCCTGACCCCTTCAGCGTAAATCATGAAAGCCACCCAGACAGCCAGCACCGACCACTCTAGTAGGCCAAAGTTGCTCCCTTCGAAAGAATCCATTGCAATCGGAAACAGCCGGTAAATCGCAAAACCCAAGATCGCAAGGACCCCCGAGATCCCCCAAACAGCAGCAACGATAAGCATTCAAAAAAAGATACTTGTGATTACGCCTGCCTGACGAGAACTAATCCCAGCGATAGATTGAAATAGGCGGAAAGACTATCGTGGGCACTGTCTCTCTAAGTTTACGTCTCAAATTGAGCCATTAGCAATCGCGAGTGCCTGCCGATACTGGGCTCGAAACCCATCAGCAAGATCCCTCGCAAGGCGCACTTCCGCGATCTTATCTCCACCGGAAAGAACCTCCGCGATCGGTCCAGCGGCCTCCGAAAAACGAATGGTTTCCAGATTGGAAAAAACCGCAAAGGCTTCATTGGCAGCTGCCACATCTCCCCGCTCACGCGCTCGCTGAATACCCTTCCAAGCACTGACCAACTCGTCGTGAGGATCAATGAAAGCGACACGAATCAGAAAGCGTAGAGGCGAAAAAAGACGACCGGTCCAATCCGGCCGATAGACGAAATCAAGAACCGTTTTGTATGGGTTCACATCGGGCTCCGACAAAAGCTCTCGGTTGGCCCCTTCATAGATCGTTCGAAAAGCAGGACTCCGGCGCAATGAATACTCAACCGGCCCACCCTCGACGCCGGCCCGAAAACCCCACAATTGCTGTCCATCCTCCGACATCACGAAGTCCACAAACCGATCGGCGACTTCCCGGTTGGGCGCACCCCGTAAAATCCCAATCGGATCGGCCGAGAGGGTAGAGGCACCCTCAGGAGTGATGTACTGGAGCCGATCCCCTCCCCCTCGGGTTTCAATGATCTCGGATTCATACCGCCCATAAAAGTCAATCGACATTCCGACGGCGCAGTCCCCTTTCGCGACATCCATCGGCCCCTTCGTCGCAGAATCGGTAAAATAGCGGGCATTCGCCGAGATCAGCTGGATCATTTGCATGGCATTCATCCATCCCTCCGGGACCGCAACAGCCTCAGCCTCGTCTGCCGACAAACCCTCTGCTTCGAGCGCGTCCACACTGCGGTGCATCTGGTCCTGAACAATCATTTCAAATGCCTTCGTGATTGAACCGCTTTTTGTGGGGTCAGCCAAAGCTACCTGACCAATCAAAAGCGGGATGGTCAGATCACCCCATTGGGCCGGAGGTTTCTTGATTCCGAGTCGGTTCAAAGAATCCTTGTTGTAAATGATTCCGAAACTCGAAAGCACTGCTCCAATCCAACGGCCCTGTTCATCCCAAAACTCCTCGCCCGCAAACTCCTGCGGCAAAATCGAGTCCGGAAACCTCTCCTCGAGTTGCTCGGTTTCCATCCATGGAACCAGAGCACCCATCTGGGCCTGCCGACCAAAGTCATAGGCACCGCCTCCGAAAAAAATATCGATTCCAACCGATACGTCCGAATCGAGGAAAGCTTGCCGCGCTTTCTCCCCTTCATCTTGCGGCTCACCATCGACGGTTAACCGTCGGTTATTATAAGCAGACCTTACTGCCGGTGTCCATGATTCGCCAAGAGGACCCGTCCACAGATTACGGAACGAGTTTTCAAATTCCGAATTCAGGTAACGGACGATATCACTCGTTCCTCCAATCACCCGCCAGTCGACATTCACCGTTCGCCCGGTCCGTTCTTCATACCACCTGCGAAAAGCGGTCTCAAATTCGAACCGAATCGCTTCATTGTGTGGTGTGATTACAACTACCGTATCATCCGCCCTTCCGATCGTCGTTTCCTTCCCTTGAAACAGAAAGGGCAGTCCGACAACCGCGACGATTAATACGAGTATCAAGAATGTCTTCATTCTCCCGCTATTTCGGTAGGACGACTATATCCCCAACGTCCGCTTCCAAGAACAATCCATCGCGCCGCTCACCTCCGCGATAACGCGGATTCAGTTCTGAAACCAGCAGATGCTCTTCACCCTGGTAGAAGTCGTGGTGCGCCACTTCGCCAAAATAGACGGATTCGCCGATCTTCCCAGAGATCGCGTTTTCCTCAGGTTCGAAATCAGAAAGACGAAGCACTTCGGGACGGATACAAAGCAAAACCCCCGTCCCTTCGGAGGGATCGGACTCAAAACCGGAGAGCGTTCCAGTCAATTCGCCAACTGGAGTGTGGACCAATGCCTCACCAGCCCCAGAGCGAACCACCTGCCCCGAAAGGAAATTAGCCTCACCGATAAAGGAAGCGACCGTCTGATTAATCGGCCTGCAATACACTTCTGAAGGTGTCCCGACCTGTAGGATCTTTCCTTTATCGAAAACCGCCATCCGGTCTGCGATTGAAAGCGCCTCTTTTTGGTCGTGAGTCACATAAACCGTCGTCAATTCAAAGTCTTTACAGATCCGGCGAATTTCCAACCGCATCTCGTTTCGCAGGCGCGCATCCAGATTTGAAAGCGGTTCGTCCAATAAGAGACATCTCGGCCTGACCACAAGCGCACGCGCCAGGGCCACCCTCTGTTGCTGACCCCCCGAAAGTTGATTTGGTTTCCTCTGCCCGTATTCCTCCATTCGCACCGAAACCAAAGCCTCCCTCACGCGAGATTCCCGCTCCTCCTTCGCGACCTTGAGCTGCTTTAGGCCAAACGCCACGTTCTCCCAAACCGTCATATGCGGCCAAAGCGCGTAGCTTTGAAACATCATTCCGGTGCGACGTTTGTGCGGCTGCATTTGGGATACATCCTTGTCTCCAAACAGAACCTTACCCTCGTTGGGAAAGTAAAATCCGGCCAAAGTCCTCAACAGCGTCGTTTTCCCACAACCACTCGGCCCAAGAAGGAAGAACAATTCTCCAGGCTCGATCGATAGATCAATACCACCGAGAGCCACTACATCGCCGAACCGCTTCGTCACCCCCTGAACTTCGATCCCGATCATATTCCTTGGTTTCTTCCTGACCACCCGGTAAGTCAATTCCGAATGCAGAAATCGGTCTCAGAGAACTGGTTGAAACGACTGAATTTCGAAAGAACCATAAATTGACCGGTTTAAGGGGGCACGAAGCGAAGTGCATCAATCACTGATCCATCACAAATAAATCTTGGTTTATTCTCTTCAAAGAGTACTTTCGAGCAGAACACTCGCGTTAGCTTCTCCCGCCACATTTCAGGCTATGGTCAAAAAGCAAATTTTCGTCCTTACAGCAATTACGCTGGCCGCAACTACGCCCAGGTTAGGGGCGGATACGACCGTCAGCGTCTCGACGCTGGAGGAGTTGAACACAGCGATCCGCAACGCATCGGAACAACCGACGGGTAACGGTGTGCACACGATCAACTTCTCGAATGATCTCACCTACACAGGGGGTATTTTGGAGCTCAATCTTTTCACAAATGCGACATCGGGAAACTCGATCCTTATCGATGGCGGTGGGTTTACGTTGGATCTGGGCAACAACTTTAGAGGCTTCTTTATCGCCGGAGGTGATGTCCTCATCCGCGATCTCGAGATTGCCAATGCCGTTGCAGTGGGTGGCAATGGCAATACAGGGGGAGGTGGCGGCATGGGTGCCGGAGGAGGGCTTTTCGTGGTCGATGGATCGTCAATTGCGGGCTCAGGGATTACCGAAGAGACCTCGGTTACTCTCGAAAATGTTTCCTTTACTGGTAACCAGGCAATTGGTGGCAACGCCCTAAACGACTCAGGGACTTCAAATCCTGCCGGCGGCGGTGGTGGTTTGGGCGGTGATGGTGGCGACGGTTTTAATTCCGATTCAGTCTTAGCCCAAGGGGCTGGTGGTGGCGGTGGCGTCGGCATCGGAGCCACTGGAGGAGATGCCGACGACGGTTTCGACAATCCGGGCGGCGAGGGTACATTTTTGACAGCATCCGGAGGAGGAAGCAGCAACACCGGCCAGCCCGGAGGTCCTTCCGGTGGGGGCGGCGGCGGTGCCTACACGGACAGCTTAACCACCATAACCACTGCAGGTGGTGGTGGTATCGGCGGATCTGACGCGAGTAATGATCGCGGTGGGGACGGCGGCTGGGGCGGCGGTGGTGGCGGATCTTTTGAGGTTTTTGCTACTGACGCCGGCGATGGCGGTTGGGGCGGTGGTGGTGGTTCTTCCGCCGAAGATGCCTCTGGAGGCGACGGAGGATTTGGCGGTGGTGCGGGCGGAGGACTTGAAAATGGGGACCGGGGTTTTGGTGGCGGCGATGCCGGTTCGATTCATGGCGGTGGAGGCCTTGGGGCCGGTGGCGCAATCTTTGCCATGAAAGGCGTTACACTGATCATCGATGGAGTCTCCTTTTCCAATAATTCCACTTCTGGCGGGACTTCGAGCGACGGAGGCGACGGCCTTGGAATTGGCAACGACGTTTTCTTTGGCAGCGATGTCGTCTTTCAGATCGGGAGCGGCGAAACACTGATTGTCGCACCGGGAAGCTTCGGCGGGGCCGCCTCTAGCGGGGCTGGTAATGACCCCAATGACGACGCAAAGGGACGCCTGACCGTGACTGGAGGTGGCGAGATGGTCATCCAAGGCGCGCAATCATTCGCGGGCACCACCTTCGTGGATGGAAGCATCTACACACTGGCGGCGGCCGACTCTGAGCCCCAAGGCACCAGTGGAACGAGCGATTACCAAGTGTTCAACCCCGGAGCGATCTTGAATATCAATTCGGCCGGAGCTGCGATTGCCCCCATCACCCAAACCGACGGGATTGTGAATATAATTGGAGACGGAAACACCATCGCGGCAAACTCGTTCACCCCCGGTTCAATTGTCGATATGGCGGGAGTAAGCGGAGGTGTTTTCATCATTTCCGGAAATAACACCACGCTGTCTGGAACGTCCAAAGTCTCCGGCGGTGCCGAAATGAATATCATAGGCCAGGGCACAGAATTCAGTCAGCAGATTACGGTTGATGATGGACAGTTACACATTACCGGCCTGGGAACATCATTCAACGGGATGATCGTCCAAGCGGGGCTAGTAACCTTTGATGCCGAGTCAACGATGAACGGTTTGCTCGTGCAGGGAGGGGAAGTTCGGGTGAACAGCGAGATTACTTTCAGTGGCGCGCTGAACGTGTCTGGAGGAACGTTCCGCGTTACCGAGATGTTCAAACCCACAAACGGAGCAACCCTTGCTTTCACAGGTGGCTTGAGCGAGCTCGTCGGTGGAGACAATGGAGGCGCAAACACCTACTTGGTGGCAGATGGCGGGGAGGCAGCTTTTGGCGGGAACTTCGACAACTCCACATTTATTTCCGAGGCCCCATCAAGCGAGGCGGTTTCGACCCTTCGTTTTATTGGAGGAAGTGCTTTGCCTGAATTAGCAACCACGGCCGCTTCCATCGAGATTCGTGAAGGGGCCGGTGTCTACTTCGATTTCAGCGGAGATGTAGGGGAAATAATCGGGGCAGTCCAGACTCAGGATCTCACACTTTACACGGGGACTACTGTGACATTTGACCTGTTTTCTACGGACACCATTCCGGTGATAATGGATTCCCCGACAGGTGCGCTAACCTTTGAAAAAGGCTTTGCCGACACGATTGAATTTGTCCTCGGTGAATTCGGTGATTCGCTCGGTATCGGCGAATCCCGAACCTACACCATCATCGGCTCCGTGACCAATCTGGACATCGAGGGCTTCAGCGACATCTTCTCTGCGCTCGTATTCGACAACGGGGGAAACACCGGAATCGAAGGCACCTTTTCCGGCCTCGATGCCGACAGCGACCCGAACCTACATATTACCCTCACCAATACAATACCGGAACCCGGCCAATACCCACTGGTCCTAGGAATCGCGGCACTAGCGTGGATCGCTTCTCGACGAAGACGCCCCTTACTTTCAAGGTGACGGGTGACGTAAAGGGAGATACCCAAACCTGTTCCTGAGCTTGTAGCCCGTTTACAGCAAGTTTAGCAACGGGGTGAAAAAACGCTATAAACCTAAGGATAAGGGCACTAGCCAGCAGGTGATCCGCTTCATTTCGTCTGCGTCATCTTGATGAGGGCAATTTTGAACGATGTCAGGAAACTAACTCCAAAAGACGAAACCGAGATGGTAGGGCGAAGTCCCGATTCATCGGGACAAGCCGGGCATATTGAAAACAATTCCTAGTGTTATTTTCGATCATCGTGGCTTGCCAGAGGCCGCGCCCTGCCGGAAATACTGAGATCGATTGAAATCACCCCCCATCTTGATTGACAGGAACTATGTTAGTGGCAAATTACCATCATGGTAAAAACTCAAGTACAATTCCCTGATCACTTATACAAAGAAGCGAAGCGTATCGCAGAGGAATACGAGATGAGCTTCGCAGAAGTGGTCCGGCGCGGAGTGGAGGAAGTCGCCAAAGTCTATCCTCCGGGCAGCATAACCGCCAGCGAGTGGACATTACCTTTAGCGAAAGGCATGGGGAAACCGCTTCTTCCAGAGGCCGAATGGGATACCGTTGTCCGGGACGAAGCATGATTAGCTTCGACACCAATATCGTTGTTCATTCTGCCAATTCCGATGCTCAGGAACATGAAAAAGCCCGTGCTTTTATACTCGAACTAGCCCAACGCGAAGACGTAATCGTCTGCGATCTAATGCTCGTCGAAGTCTTTCTGAAGCTCTGTAATGCGAAGATCTTTCGTCGTCCACTTTCGTCCAAAGAGGCGGGAGTTTATTGCGAAAGACTGCGCAAGAACCAGAAGTGGCGCCTTGTTGAATCCGCATCGGTCATGGACGAGGTCTGGCGAGGAACGCAAAAGAAGAATTTCGCCTTTCGCCGGATCATCGATTTTCGTCTTGGCCTCACCCTACGGCACCATGGAGTCACCGACTTAGCGACGACCAATGTGAAGGATTTTAAAGGTTTGGGGTTTGAAAGAGTTTGGAATCCACTGCGCTAAAGAGGAGCAAACCCGATGAAAAGCACCTCCTCCCTTGCCCGCACCCAGACTACCGTTGTCACCCTTTGTTTCCTCCTTGGCTTGTTAAACTACTTAGACCGAGTCGTCATTTCTTTTGCGGTTACGCCAATCCAAACCGAATTCGGAATTAACAATGCCCAGTTCGGATTCTTGATGTCGGCCTTTGCCTTGGGAACCCTTTCTGTAAATGGTTTCTCCGGCTGGATTCTTGACCAGTCGAACGTTCGCTTGGTCTGGACCGTTGCAGTGCTGGCGTGGTCTGTGGTCATGATCCTTCAGGGCCTTGCTCCCACCCTCCTCCTCTTCATCGGCCTTCGCTACCTCCTAGGACTGGGCGAGGGGGTTAACTTTCCGGCGATGAACCGGGCGATGGCCGACTGGATGGATCCTAAAACACTGAGTCGCCAGGTCTCGCTCTGTCTCCTCGGAGTCCCTTTGGCCCTGATGATTGGAGGTCCTCTCCTCTCCAATCTCATCCAATCGTTCGGCTGGAGAGCGGCATTTATCGTTCTTGGAGCAGCAGGTATCCTTCTTGGCCTTTGCTGGATGACCTTTTATCGGAATGCACCGAAGGAGCTGATTCCCCGTGGAACCGATCCCGGAGATCCTCCACCGCGATGGCGGGACCTTCTCCGAAACCCAACCCTACTGGCGACCAGTTGGTCGTTTTTTGCCTTCGGCTATGTACTCTTTTTCGGTGTGAGCTGGCTACCGGGATACCTCGGTCAAACCTACGGGATGGATGTAACGAAAATCGGTTGGTTTTCAGTGCTCCCGTGGGGTATCTCGCTAGCGTTGATCCCGGTAGCAGGATGGATCTCAGATCGTATCATGGCGCAAACCCAAAGTGTGCGCACCTCGCGGATACACTTGATCTGGATCTGCCAGAGCGTTGCTGTGCTTTTCTTTGGAGCCTTACTTCTGGCCGAGAATTCAACCGCGGCCTTGGTCCTTCTTTCCTTCGCCATTGGTTTCGCAATGATGCCTAACTCGCCCTATTACTCCGTCTGTTCCGATCTCTTTCCCAGACAATCCGGGTCGGCAACCGGAATACTGGTCACCTTCTTTTCGGCATCCGGTATTGTATCTCCCTTGCTCACCGGATGGTTGAGTGACCTCTTCGGCGGCTTCAACGCCGCTATTGGAGCCCTTATCGTGATTGTTGGCTCCTCAGTAGCCGGAATGATTGTCTTCGCACGGCCGACTGCAAAGCCTCGCAGAGTCTAATCCTGCTGCGGTATGGAGTTGAGCTTCGATCCGTTTCCTGACTAAAATTTCGAAGGCGAATGAAATTCAACGTTTTCAGGGAGAAAGTCTTATCTGACTTAAAAAGTGAACCGGAGGGCTTGACGTGGAACGAACTCAAGAGAAGAAACAAGCTCCCCTATGATCGACCTTGCCCAGAATGGACAAAGGTGCTCGAAGTGGAAAACGGTGTGGTCCGGAAAAGAAGGAAAGGGAGAGAACTCCTCTGGGAACTCATCCCAAAAGCGTAGGAATCACAAAGTTGAAAGAAACGACTACTTTCGATGTTTCTAGTTCATATCGAATTTGGTTTAGGATGCCCGCCAAGGATCCACGAGCGCTGCAAAAACCGTTTTCCGATAGTCCCTCAAGAGTTCAGGTTTTTCCTTGGTCCTTGCTTTAATCCGAACCGCATAGGTAATCCCGAAAAGGCAGCCAGCCAGAGCTTTACTATCGGTCTCCGGTCGGATCTCGCCCGATTTCTTCGCCGCTTCCAAACGCTGCTCGATCCAAGCCTCCGATAGTTGAAGATAGTATCTAAGGATCTGGAACACTTTCGGGTGACGAGGGGCTATTTCCAAAAGTGAATTGACCATAAAACAGACCCGTCGGTCATCGTGTTTCAAGGCGTCCGACTCGAGTCTCTTCAACAGACTCTCAATCTGCTCGAGGGGTGAACCAGACTGTAGAGCAGCCTCATAGTGCATCGCGGTTAGACCCGCATAGTGATGAACGCACTCGATAAAGAGCCCCTCCTTGCTCCCATAGCGTAAGTAAAAGCTTCCCGGGAGCATTCCGGTTTCCTCAACGAGATTCTTGATTGAGACCCCGCGATAGCCCCTTTCCCAAAAGAGCGCAGTCGCCGTCTCAAGAATCTCAGAGTTGTCGTATTTGATCGGTCGAGGCATAAAACAAGTTCACAATTTTTTAGTGATCATTCAATAATAAAGTTGACCGTCACGAAAAATTTGAATGATCATTCAAAATTACTTCGAACCATGGCCCCACCTACTATCGATCTCGATCAACTAACCAAATCCCACTGGACCTCTCTAGAAGCAACGAATGTCGACCTCATTGCTGATTTCGTTCAGAAGCTGATGAACGAGCATGCGTTCAACCAAGTAACCGAGCTGTATGCGAATTCACGTTACACCCAACACAACCGAAACATTCCCGATGGAATCGAGGGTCTCGTAGGGGTCCTAAAAGACTTCACAAAGAAATTTCCTGATTACAGCTACGACGTGAAACGAATCATCGCCGATGGGGATCACGTAGTCTTTCATTCGCACGCAACCATCAAAGAGGCTGATCGCGGAAGTGATCAAAAAGGTTTGAACATCACCGACACGTGGAGGATCGAGGAGGGCGAAATCGTGGAACACTGGGATTCCATTCAACCGCTCGACAGCTTTATGATGTTTTACGTCTTGCTAAACGGGGGAAAGATCCGCAACGCACACGGAGTCTTTTGACTGCAAATCAAGCTTTTGGACATCTTCCAAGATTCGAAGACCACCTGGAACGAAATCCCTGGTTTCAAAGGACAGACCTTCTCACCCGCCAACCGGGACAGGTTCGCCATACGAAACAAACTCTAGCCACGCAGTAACCAACCCCCTAGCCTCTCCCCCTCGTTTTGTTCTAAACAAGGATCATGGCTATTAGTCTCAGGAAAAGGGGTTGGTTGTTTTCACGGATTTCCCATTGGTCCGGCATCCTTACCGATATCGATCCAGGAGGCCTCAAGTTAGCCCAGGCCATCAAAACTGCCTGTGCAGTAGTTGTCTCTGGTTTTCTATGCCACGCGTTTGCCACCCAGATCCCCACCCTGACACTTCCCGACTTTGCGAAAGATTTCCCCTGGTTTTCCTCTGCGTTCGAGTCTGCGAAGGCTGCCAAAGGGCTACCCACCAGCCTCACTATTCTCGGTGCCGCTATAACGCTGAATTTTTTCTTACTGATTCCCGGTGCAGGATGGGCGCTAGAGTTCCGTCGCATGTGCATGGCAGTCGCCCTATCTTTCGCGATCCTCCTCCCGGTCGCATGGATCGGTCCGGCCGAATTCGGCTACGGCGACAAACCAATGGCAATACTCTGGGTCGCCCTGATCGGTATCGGCCTGTATTTGAGGCGATGGGGTCAAATTGCCGGCAACTACGGGCTTCTCATCATTTTGGTTGGCCTTTTTGCGATGATCCTCAACCCGACGAAAGCCGAAGGATTCTGGTTTGCCCCGACAATCCTCATCGCGTCGCTGGTCACCTTTGCGTTCCGGTTTCTGACTCTCCGCCCTTCAGCGATCAATGCCTTTCGCATTCGCGCACGCCGTTTTCTTGGCTCAGCAAACGAGGCTTTGGAGACATTAACTAGAGAAGACTTAACCCAATACGCCGACGATCACCCCGAATTGGCAAAGGCGATTAACACCAACCTCCGTCACTACTGGCATGCAGTGCAACTCTCGCTGGAGCAAGCGACCTTGGAGAACCCAAGCATTGATTCGAGGCTTCGCGCCCAAGTCGTCGCTCTTTACCGAATGATCATGGCTCTCGAGGTCATTACGGACAGCTTTCTTCGGTTAAGCGCCAGCGAGCGAAAGGTCTGGTCTGCCGATGAACGGTTATCGGGAGCTCTCAAAAAAATCCGCGACAACCTTTCACACCCGGTTGCAATCGGCTTTCCTTCTGAGGCCGTCGCGGACCCAAAGCTGGAATCTCTTCTCGACGACCTACTAACGGATCAAAACACCACTGCCGGTCAAAAGCTACAACCTGCCCGAATCATTGTAGGATTGAGGCGTCTTGAAAAAGCCCTCTACGACTACTTTCAAGGCCGTTCCGAAATAGAAAGCGCGACGATACCAAGTGACAATCGCAAGATCAAAGCAGAGATCAAAAGAGATGCCTCCCGAGGAGCTTCGCGTCTGGCCCTTCAAGGCTTGATCGCGGCTGCCATCACCACAGGACTTCAATTCATTTTCGCGCTCGATCATGCCTACTGGGCAACTCTCACCGTCGCACTCGTCCTCAACGCAACGGTCGGCCAAACCCTAAGGCGCATGGGGAGACGAGTCCTGGGCACGGCTATTGGTGTGGCAGTGGCAATAGGGCTCGTCTATCTTACCGGAGACGCATCCGCCCCAAAGTTCATAGTCATCTTCGTGGCTCTTGTTGTGACTTTCCTTACCGTTCAAACTCACTACGGAATCGCTTCCGCAGGCATCGGCTTAATGGTGACGCTCCTGATCCACGTCGGCATGGGGGCGAGCATTGCCTCCATGTCTGCCAGAGCCTACGAAACCTTTATCGGAGCTGGTGTTGCGCTTGTCGTCGCTCTTTTGATTGTCCCAAGCTATTCCTCTGATCTCGTCCGCAAGCGTTTGATTGACTTCTTAAAAGACGCGGCCGAGGCGATCAAACACATCACCGGAAAGAACGACGGACAAAGCACTTTTTCGGTCCCACTCGCCACCAGACTTCAAGCCATCCTCAACGAAGCACCGGCAATCGCCGCCGAGCATCTCTCAGGAAGCGAACATCGCAGAGTCGTTTCCGAAACCCTGTCCCTTCTGGACGTTCTCGTTTCCTACATCGGGTTATTCGAAGCTGGGCTGCAGCTACTCGATTTGGAGAGCTTACCAGAGACGGCCAAAAACACCCTCAAGGACCTCGATAAACGGATCAACGACGCCTTTTCCCAAGTGGTGGCGCGACTCGAACACCCGTCACCCACACCTTCCACCGAAGATCTGTCGATAGTCTTTCCACTCGGTCAGGATCACATGGCGCAAGCGGTCGAAGGAACCCAAACAATCGCGACCAAAGATTCCCTTGTGATCATTGCCCATGTTTTCTACGGCAACCGCATAGGGAGGGCCTTGAATGACCTCGTTCCAGTAACGGCCCGAATCAAATGACCCAAAGAGAGTAAGAGAGTGGCTCCCGACTTTGTAGTGGAATCGGTCGGCCCAATCCGCTAGACCAGCCTATTCCCTTGATGGTTTCTCTTGTTCCCAGTATACGCGCGGTTGATTTGTCCAAACACTTTGGTTCCAACCGTGCGGTAGACCGCATCTCTTTTGAAGTTGGTGCTGGGGAGGTTGTTGGATTTTTGGGTCCCAATGGTGCCGGAAAATCCACGACAATGAGAATTTTGACAGGGTTGATGCAGGCCTCCTCAGGGGAAGCGTGGGTTGCTGGTCGCTCCGTTGCACGCGAACCAGAGTCCATCCGTCACTTGATCGGCTTTATGCCGGAAAACAACCCACTGCCCGAGGATATGCGGGTCATAGAATACCTCCGCTTTCGGGCTCGGATAAAGTCCATCCCGCGTCGCGGTCGAAAGAAACGCATCGCCGAAGTGCTTGAAATTTGCGATCTCCAACACGGTGCCGGAAGAAAGCTAATCGGGACGCTCAGCAAAGGGTATCGCCAACGGGTCGGGATCGCCGATGCGATTCTGGCTGAACCACCCATTGTTATTCTGGACGAACCGACGATCGGTCTCGACCCTCATCAAATCCTCGGCTTCAGGAAAATGATCCAGCAGCTACGCGGAAGGATGACTCTAGTCATTTCCAGCCATATCCTGCCGGAGATCGAAAAGGTCTGCGACCGTTCTGTGATTCTCAACCGCGGACAAGTGGTTGCTGCAGGCACCCGATCCGAACTGCGGGATCTCTTCTCTCCGGGCCAGACTTATGAGCTGAGAATCGAAGGGTCACTGTCGGAAGTCGAGCAGCGGGTGCGACAGGCCGATGATTCCCTTGTTCTTCGTGATTCTTATCGCGAGCCGGAAGGAAATATCCGCCGCATCACGTTTTCCTCCCCCTCCAACAACAATCTTGTCCCACGGATTATCGAGAGCCTTACGGGTCCCGACATGCCCATTATTCAGGAGATCCGAATTCGGCGGGCTTCCCTTGAGGACATTTTTTTGGCGGCTACCAAGAAAACGTGGCAAACCCCTACGACCAACTTAACTCCAGGATCTAAAACCGAGGAGAACGGGGAGTGAAAAACTACTTCAATCTTTTCCGTCACGAGCTGAAGGTGATCCTCTTCAGCCCTTCGAGCTACGTAGCCGGCGTGCTCTTTCTTGTGCTCATGGGACTGATCTACTGGACCATCCTCAAGGGGTTCACGGTCTCGCCTCAGGAAGATACACCCGCGACACAGTTCTTCCGTGTATTTTGGATTCCAGCATTTTTCGTAGTTCCCTTGCTCACCATGCGAAGTGTAGCTGAAGAGCGCCGGCTCGGAACTCTCCAGACTCTGCTGACCACACCGACCAACTCATTCGCCATCGTTTTCGCTAAATTCTCGGCCATCTACCTGTTTTACCTTTTCCTTTGGGTTGCTACCATTTCCTTTCCCATCCTCGCAGCAGAATTGACGTCGGTGGATCAAATCCGGGGGATCTTCTTCGACTCAGCCTCTCTCCTTGGCGGCTTTCTATTCGTCGCTTTGAGCGGGACCCTTTTCATTTCGCTCGGAATCTTCTGCTCTAGCCTTACGCGTTCCCAGTTAGTCGCGGGCATGCTCTGTTTTACCGGACTCTTTCTACTTATCGCCGGAAGTCGTCTTCTTCTCGAAATCCCAATCCCGGAGACTGGAGCACTCGGCGCCCTCGAGGCGCCCTTTCGCTACTTTCAGACATTTGAACACCTTATTGATTTCAGCGGAGGCATTCTCGATTCGCGTCCGTTCGTCTACTACCTTTCGGGGTGTCTTCTCTTCCTAGTTTTTTCGGTGATCCTCGTTGAACGAAAAGCATGAGCTCGCGGGACGATTTTCGCAGGACGAACCGTTGGAGAAGACTGAACATTCTCCTCCAAATCCTTTTTTGTCTCAGCCTTATTGCTGCCGTCAATCACCTGGGGTCGACCTTCTTTGAAAGGCGTGACCTGACCGAAGATCGCAAATTTTCCCTCTCTCCAGAGACCGAGGCCTATCTAGTCTCTGTGGAAGCGCCCGTAGAAATTTTCGTGATCGTTCCCGATATCGATAGCGATATGACCACGAGAAGAGTTCTACGCGATCTGCGTAAACTTTTGGCCAACATGGAGTTCGTTGCGGAACGGGAAGGGAATCAGAATATTCGTGTGGAGTTCATCGACGTTTTCCGGGAAAGGAATCGTGCCCGTGAGGTATTGGGCCGCCACGGAATTACCACAATGAACTCGATTCTTGTTACCTCAGGCACGAGGATGAAGCAGGTCTCCATCGACTCTCTTTACACTTTCGAGGATGGCGAGATGCGGGCTTTCCGCGGTGAGACCGAGTTCCTTTCCGCAATTCTTCAAGTCACCCAACAAAACGACCAGAAGGTTTATTTTCTTAGCGGACAGGGCGAGCTCTCTCTTCAAAGCGTCGACGCCCTCAATGGTTTATCCAAGCTCTACTCGTTCCTCCAGGAGCGGGGCTTTACCGTCGAAACCATTGAACTTTCCAATTTTGCGCGGATCCCTGAAGACGCGGGAACAGTCGTGATCGCCGCACCTGCGACGCAGTTCCGTGAACGCGAAACGAGTCTTCTTCGAGACTATCTCTCAAACGACAACGGGAGCGTCTTGGCACTCTTTGAACCCGGAGGACAAACTGGTCTGGAAGAGCTCGCCCTCGAATGGGGTATACGGATCGATGATCGGTTTGTCGTGGACGTAGGACCCGATTTTCAATCAGCGACCGGCGACCTGATCATCCGGGAATTTTCCGAGCACCCGGTTGGCAACTTCATCAAAAACCTTGGACTAACCGCCCTTTTTGGTCTCCCACGACCAATCCTTCCCGATCTCGAAAATGCGCGGAACCCGGATACTATTCAACTGGATACGCTCCTCCTGACATCACCGCAGAGTTGGGCTGAAAACGAGCTTCGCCCCGGATCCACTATTTCTTTCGATGAGAGCGAAGACCTGCCGGGACCAGTTCCCATTGCGGTCGCCTCGCAGCGTAGTTCGGAGACGGGCTTTGACTTTGCCCTTTCTGCGGTTCAGGGCGGTAAAATTCTGGTGATTGGCAACGCGGACTTCATTACAAATTCCCGGCTCGACGCTTTTGGCAATCGTCTCCTCTTTTTAAGTGCATTGAATTGGTGTATGGATGTCGGAAACAACATCAACATCGCCGCAAAAGACGTCCGCGGATACATGGTCATTCTCAGCCAGTCCGATCTTCGCAATCTTCTTATCTGGCTAATGATCCCCGCATCGGTACTCGCACTGATCGGAATCCTCGTTGCTCTCATCCGCCGCTAGCCTATGCGACTCAAGCTTACTATTTTTCTCGCCCTCCTGAACATTATCGCCTTCGGAGCCATATACTTTTTCGAGACAGGCAGGAACGGTAGTGTTGAGCCTTCTGCACCTGAACCCGTTCTCTCCTCATCCATTACTAACAGCACCAGGATCGAAGTCACTGGCAAAGCTATACCGGAAAGGAGGGTCATCGTGCGGGAAGGAGAGCATTGGAAACTCGAGGAACCGATCCAGTGGAGAGCAAATCCGAACGCTATCGATCGTATCTTCCGTTCACTTCTTTTCTTACGGCAAGACATTCGTTTTACGATGGAGGACATCGAGAGGAACAATCAGAGTCTGGTCGACTACGGTCTCGAAACGCCAGCACTCATCCTCTCTTTCTTCAACGGCGAGGAAGAGCAGACCATCAAAATCGGTTCTCCAACCGACGTCGGCGGCCGTTTTTACCTTCTTGGGCCATCCGGCAACGAAGTATTTGTTGTCGATGAAGAGGTAGTGCGTGCAGTGGCACTTGACCTTCAGGACCTCCGGAGTCGTGGCCTCTTCGCGATGGATTTTTTCAGCGTTCAGGAGATCTCGCTGCAAACCGGAAATGGAAGAAACCTTCAAACCCGTCTGGCTGCCACGGAGGAAGGATGGAATTTCGAGTCGCCGATACAGACCCGCGCGAGTGCTCCCGCGGTAGATTCTAGGCTGCAACGCATCCTTGAGGTGCCTGTTCTTGCACTCGAACCGGAAAGCGACATCCCACCCAGTGACTCTGGTATCATTGAACCGCGTATGCGGATATCGCTCGAAGATGGAGGTTCCCGTCAAACGTTCATTCTCGGAAACCCCACGCCCACTGATCCCGATAACGCTTATGGTAAGATCGAGGGACTACCAACCATACTTACTGTTCCCGAAGAACCTTTTCTGGCATTCAAAGATGCTCAAACTAATCTTCGTGAGAGGTCCTTTTTCCTCTTTCGTCTGCCACTAGTCAGTAGCCTCAGCATCCGTTCAGGCCCCCGCACCATATCTCTTCAAAAACTTGAGGACCAAAGCTGGCAAGTGAGTGCGTCCGGCGATGATATTGAAAATACCCGCTACGCGGCTGACCCCGGTGTCCTCGCCCGGACGTTTGAATCCCTGATTACCCTTAGAGCACTTCGTTTTATTAGCGATGCTCCATCTGATCTCGATCTGGAGGAGTATGGCCTCGATACGCCTCAAAGAACTGTGAGTGTCGTAGGAGAAGAAACCGATACACTCCTGCTTGGTAACCTAGAACCTGATACAAAAACCATATACGCAAAGACTGGAGAAGCTCCCTTTGTCTATGCAGTGCCTCTTCAAATCATTCGCGATTTACCGGTATCGCCCCTGTTCTATCGGCTCCGTATCCTCAACCAATTGCCCGAATTGGCTCGCATCCAATCAGTAAAGATCAATGACCTTGAGTCAGGGGAAGTGCTGCTTGATCGGGTTTTGGGAGAAGACGGGAAGTCATGGACCGATGGAGTTCTCGACGATCCAGAGGAAGCTGCCAACACTGCTTTCCTTGAGGTTCTCAAACAACTTCGCACCTTCCGGGTGGAGTCATACCTATCTCCGGAGTTTACACCCGGTCTTCAAATTGAGGAAGAACGTCTGCTTCCATGGCGCTACCGCCTGGAAGCAAAAGTTCTCTTGCCAGGAGGAGGCGAGTCTGCAGAGGAAACTCTGGACTACGTATTGACAGAGAGAATTGAAGGAACCCTTCAGGGAGGAGGCTCCTCCAAGGAGGATGTCACCTTCATCCTTCCTCAAGACTTTATCGATGCCTGGTCAGAACTTTTTCCTGAGAGACCGCTTCCCGATGAATACAAAGAAGAAGCTGCAAGCGAAGCAGTTAGGCAAACTGCGGAAACTGCTGACCCGCTGGAGGAGGTGATCCAAGATTCTTCGTTTGCTCCTGAGAATGAAGACGAGGTGATTATGATCGCACCGCCTGATGTGGGAGCAGCCCCTAAACCGGAAGCCGAGTTAGAGGAAGATCCTGTTCCTAACGATGAGAAAACCATTGAATCTCAGCCGGAAGCGTAATTAGCCACCCAAATTCTGCTCACTAGCCGTGTTCTGCCGCAAAAGAGACTGCAAATGGGTCGGTTGTCTTCTCTGGCTCTTTACCGTTTGCCTAGGTCTACTCCTTCTAGTTCAGGTCCCTTTTGTTCTTCTTTTCTGTCTTGATAAGCAAATTCAAGTTCCATCCGATTGGGTTGAGAAGGCAACGCTGAGCAGCCTTCCAAGAGGATTTGCCGTGTCAGTAGGGTCTGCAACCTTCGACAAGAGTGGCACGATTCGAGTCGAAGATATCGAGCTAATCAACGAGAACGCACGTACGGTCTTTTCTGCAAAATCGATCGAAATCGATTTGTTTCTGCCGGCGGTTGTATTCGGATCTCTCCGTCCACAGGAAATCAAAGCCACCGAAGTTGAGTTTTTCGACTTTCAGGGCCGACTCGGGCCAAGAAAATCGCTTTTGAAGATTACATCCCTTTGCCTGAGAAAGAAGGAAGCACTCTGGCAGCTGGAGGACGGGCGGGTTCTGTTCAAAGACCTTCCCGTGGTTCTGGTTGGATCGCTACCTGCACGTTCTTTTGACGACGCGGCAGACGAGATTGAAAGCGATTTTGACTACGATTTCGACCGGATTTTCGCAGAGATCGTCCGGTTGCAAGACTTTGTTTCCCGCTTGAAGGACCCGTTTCTTCACATTGAGGTATTCCCGATAACCGCCAAAGGAACTGGAATAAAAGGGTCTCTCACTGCGGAACGCGTGGAACTTCCGTTTGGGGTTGGCCTAGAAAAGAGCGTCCGCCTCACCGGTGGTGCGTTTTACTCGGCGGACGGTCTCAATCCGGGCCTGATCAGACTCAAAGCGGAAAATGCACGAATTCGTGAAGACGTAGTTCTCGTGCAACCACGAGTCGAAATTCACCCTTCGAGCGAGTTTTCCTTTCCGGCGGGTCTGGTTGGCTCGCAAGTGAGAGCCAGCGCAAGCCAGATTTCCTCTCCAGAGATCTCAGTGTCCGCCGCCGGAATTTCCGCTGACATTGGACCTCGATTCACAACGAGTATTGACGCCTGGTTCGACCTCTGGGGCGAACCTGTTTCCCTTAGTGGTGAGCTGTTTCCCTTCCGTAAAAAGATTCAATTGAATATTGAAGGCTCGATCTCTGTTCCAGACCTCCTCCTTCATCCAGCAATTCCTCCAGAGGCAACTTTAGTAGAAGTTGATTTCGGATCCGGCCTTTACGTGTCTGCACAAACAGAAATAACGACCGAAAAGCTCATTCCGGATAGTATCCAATTTCGTGCGGAAACCGGACCTGCCAGCATTCAGGGATTCTCTGCGGAGCATGCTCTTTTCGAAGGCGAGTTTTTCCCATCAACCATGACCCTCTCGGTGGATCGGTTGGAAACTCAGACAGAGAACTATCATCTTAGTGGGACCTATTCCCATGACTTTCGTTCGAACGTATTTCGTTTGTTGATACATGGAGGCTTTCTCCCAATGGATATCAGCGGATGGATGAGAGACTGGTGGGACAAGGTCTGGGTCGACTTTGACCTTCGGGAAGTTCCCTACATCGACTTGGACCTAACCGGAGATTGGGACTACCGCGATGCTCGGGAAATGTTTGGAGGAATTCGTTTTCGGAACATCTCTCTTCGAGGGATGGAGATAGACCGCGGCTTCGCCAGCATGCGCTCACGCCCCTACCTCTTTGAGCTTTTTGATCTTGAGGTTTTTCGTCCGGAAGGACAAGCTTCCGGCGGTTTTGCCAACCTGCTTGATTGGGAGACTCGAAGGGAATACGCAAAGATCTATGATTTCACCAGCACCCTTGATTTAGAGAAAGTTGCTCCACTTTTCGGGGAAGAAATCGAGGGAATCGTTTCTCGTTTCGATTTGGATGCTCCGCCCACACTGACAGTCCAAGGGGTGCTCTTCCCCGACATTCCTGGAAAGGATTCTCCCATCGACAATCTCAGGATCTTCGCCTCTACCGATTTCCCTCTTACTTTTTCGACGATTCGATTGGACAATCTCGCTTTTCGAGGAGTTTTCCAGAACGATCTCCTTCGAATCGATCCAGTTGACTTCGGCCTAGGTGGAGGAACTGGAAAGGCATGGATCGCCTACAAGACCGAGCAGGGGGCCGAAAGCCCGGCAACCGCTTGGCTTGAACTAAAAAACGCCAATCCCGCAGAAGTTGCTCAGGCTATACCCAAGATCAAAGAGGCCGTGGCGGATCGATTTGAGCCGTCCGGCAACGTCGATCCGGAGGACAGTAACCTCGATTTCACGATCGAAGTGAGCGGTGACCTGCAGGAACCCGAGACCCTGCTCGGTGAGGGTCGGATCGACCTTTTGACCCCAAACCTCGCCAACGTTCGCCTTTTTGGAATCTTTTCACGGATCTACGAGGAACTCTCCCTACCGCTTTCCTTTGGCTCTTTTCAGTTCGAACGGGTATCCTCCAGTTTTCTTCTGAATAAGGGCTTAGTCGAGATGCCTAACATGACTCTACACAGCCCTAGCTCGCGCCTTCTGGCCTCGGGCTCTTACTCAATGGAGAACGAGACTATAGACTTCGATGCAAGGATGCAGCTGTTGGGAGAGGTCAATTTCCCCATCCTCTCCCAAATCGGCTTCTTGCTGAGTCCCTTGGGTAAGGCGTTCGAGTTCCGTCTTTGGGGGGAACTCGATGACCTCAATTGGCGACTCTACATGGACCCCAGAAGCTGGAACTGAAAGTCCGCCTCAACGTATTTTCTCAAACTCGAGCCAGAGCTCGTAAACCACCCAAGCTGAGAGTATAAAACCAGCTAAGGCCGAGACTTTTGGACCACGATTCACACAGCAAAAATCAGGTGAGAACGGCATGTAATAGGCAGTGATTTCCCCTTTTGGCTCTGGAGAGAGAAATGGAATCCGCCATAGGTAGAAACCGAGGCGATGACCAGTGACCTGCCAGTCAAAAGCGCGCCCTTCAGAACGAAAGGAATACGTAAATGAGTGTCCCTTTTGTTGAGCAATCCCGTCGTTTTTGTCGTATTCTTCCACCTCGGCTGTCGTGCTGGCCCAAATCAAGGAGAAAAATCCCATAAAAGAATACAAGGCGCTGTAAAGGCAGAGCAATCCGTAAGACCCAAGAAGAAACATCAAAATCGCTCTCTCCTCATCAAGGTCTGGAAAAAGCCTCTCGGAGAAATTCGTCTGGATAACTCCATAGGAGACAAGAAAAAGCCCTATGATCAATTTCCAAAAAGGCATTCTCAACCGCCAAGTGTTGACCCAGGCAACCAAACCAATTGGCCACATCGCATAGGACGCCCATGTAATCCAATCAAACGAACGGATTTGATTCCATAAATCTTCCATCTTCTACACTACGCAACGGATCAAAATCCGGCCCTATCCGCGAGAAAAGAATGGGCCTCATCCGGAAATTAAAAGCCGCCCAAATTGCTTCTCCCTTAAGACCACCTGCCTAGAGGGCTATTTTCGCCGTTTGATCTTTCGCCATTCCTCCTTTATCCGTTCCCTCTTTTCGATCAGTAAAACACTCACCACCTTTCATGTTGCTCAATACGCTGTTTATCCTTCTGGCGGTTTTTCTTCTCGGGTTTTGTATTTTCATCCACGAGTTGGGGCACTTCCTCGCTGCCCGCCGCAGAGGCCTAAAGGTCGAGCGATTTTCAATTGGTTTTGGTCCACCGATCGTTCGGTGGGAAAGAAACGGAGTAGATTACCGGATCTCCTGGATCCCGTTCGGTGGATACGTTGCCCTACCGCAGTTGGCTGACATGGGTCGGCTTGAAGGTGGCGAGGAGAGCGAGGAGGCAGGGCTTCCTCCCATTTCCTACGCGGACAAGATGATCGTTGCGGTCATGGGCGCGGTCTTCAATCTGATCTTCGCTCTTATTCTGTCCTGTGTGTTATGGATTATCGGGCAGGATATTGTTGTCTCGACTGAGATTGATCGGGTGCTTGAGGAGGTCGTTTCGTCAGATAATTCCGTCTTGCCTGGACCCGCTTTTGTCGCAGGTCTCCGCCCCGGAGATAGAATCACCGCGATTGACGGAGATTCTGTAGACACTTGGAGGAAAGTGGAACGAGCTATCCTCACTGGGACCGGAAGGAACGAAAAAGGTGAACCCGAGGTCATAGTCGAAGTTCTTCGCGAAGACACCCCGTTGTCTTTTGTCGTAAATCCTGTTTTAATCTCGCGAGAAGCCTCTAGGGACATAGGCATTATCCCAGAAGGCGATCTTCATGTGAGTGGTGTGGTAACGGGTATGCCAGCCAGCTCTGCGGGCATGATGCCTGGCGACGTTCTCCATCAAATCGAAGGCAAACCATTAACTAGTTCGGCAATTCTAAGTAAAATTCTCGCAAGCCACGAGGCAGGCCCGATAGACTTGGCTGTACTCCGTAACGGTCAGCCGGTGACTCTCTCGATTGAACCAAAATGGGTCGAAGACGCTGGCACTAAGCAATTCGGGTTCCTTTACGGCTATTTAGCGAAAACAGAGAGAGTACACCTTAACCCAATCGAACAACTTTCCTTCATGGCTGAGACTGTGAAGCGGACCTTGTACGCGCTTCTTCATAAAGGATCAGACGTCAAGGTTAGAAACATGCAAGGGCCAATCGGTATCGTTGACGTCATTTCTATAGTAAGTCACTACGGCCCAGCACAAGTCATGTGGTTGCTTGCCTTCATCAATGTCAATCTAGCCATCCTAAACCTTCTTCCGGTCCCGGTGCTCGATGGTGGACATATGCTGTTTGCAACTATCTCGAAACTCTCTGGGAAACAGCTGCCGAGGCGTTTTCTAGAGGTGACTCAAGGAGCGTTTGTCATCCTTTTCCTGACGTTCATGCTCTACGTCACCTTTTTCGACCTAGGCCGGATTGGACACCGCATCGGGTTCGGTGAAGACAGTGAACCACCCACAGCTGAAGAAGCCCTTGAGGAACCAAAGGAGTCTGGGTCTCCATGAGCATAGACACCCTCCCGCAATCGGTAGACGCTCCTGCCGCAGGAGAGATTCCACCTTCTTCCCTGCGCTACTGCGAATCCCGCTTCCAGACTGTTCGATGGAACACCCGGGAGGTGAGGGTCGGTGATATAGGGATCGGTGGAGACAATCCCATTCGCGTCCAGTCGATGACCACCACTCTGACAGACGACGTCGATGCGACAGTTAAACAGTCGATTGAGCTGGCGGAAGCTGGCTGTGATGTGATCCGTATCACCGCTCCGACTACGAAAGCTGCCCGTTGTTTGGGAGACATCCGAAGAAAGTTTCGCGCATCCGGTTTCTTAGTGCCGCTAGTCGCCGACATCCACTTTGCACCCAAAGCGGCCATGGAGGCAGTCAAGCACGTCGAGAAAGTGCGGATCAATCCGGGCAACTACGCTGATCGTAAGAAATTTGCCGTCCGCGAGTATTCTGATGGCGAATACGAGACCGAACTTCAGCGACTCTATGAAGCCTTCTCTCCAATTGTCTTAGAATGTCGTAATCTTGGCAAAGCGATGCGGATTGGGACCAATCACGGTTCCCTCTCCGACCGTATCATGAACCGGTTTGGAGACTCTCCCGAGGGCATGGTTCAGTCGGCACTCGAATTTATCCGCATCGCGGAATCTCACGGCTTCCATGACATCGTCCTTTCGATGAAAGCCAGCAATCCGAAAGTCATGATTGCGGCCTACCGTCTGGCTGTGGCAAGAATGCGGGAAAATGGGATGAACTATCCTCTACACCTCGGAGTAACTGAAGCGGGTGGCGGAGAAGATGGCCGAGTCAAGAGTGCTATCGGCATTGGTAGTCTCCTCTATGACGGTATTGGTGACACTATACGAGTCTCCCTGACCGAAGATCCCGTTCAAGAAGTGCCTGTCGGACGGGAGCTCGCCAAGCGGGCAATGATGTTGTGGAGGCCATCGGCAGACCGTTCTGAGCCTCCATCTCCGTCCGATGGAATACACCCCTATGAATTCTCGCGTCGATCCGTCAGCCCTATTGAAATTGGTAAACCTGGCTTGAGGGTCGGGGGAGCAGAGCCACCAGCGGTCATCGTTCGGTCGAGAAGTTCACTAACCGACGAAAAGGAAATTATCCGAGAGGTCTGTGCCGTCCAATCGAGGTTCAAAGATGCGAGGATCGAGGGTCTTCTTGTGCAGCCGCAGTCTGCAGACGAATTTAAGAATCTCCCGCTTCTAGCCGAAGCCCTTCACACCGTTCTTCCCCTGATCGTCGTAGATTGCCGGAATGTTTCTCCGCGAGCGCTCAAAGACGATTTGCTACCGCTAAATCAAAGCTGGGGAGTTATGATCAAAGCTTGCAGAAGTCGGGAAGAAGAGGCTGAAGCCGCTGCTGCAACGGCAAGAAGGTTGGGAGCTACCCTCTTCGCTGAGCTCAGTGCGCCCGAAGATGTCGCGCTAGCAAAGACAGCACTTTCGGATGTTCGGCTTGTGCTGACTCTTGATGAGTCTGATTCAGAGAACTGTCATACTCTTGGTCGCTACCGAAAGCTAGCCGCATTGAGTAAGGAAATTGACGCAGATGTTCCCCTCTGGGTGCGTACCACTCGAGAAAACGCCATTGCTCCGGACGTCTACACTACAGCGGGAATTATTGAGGCGAGCATGCTTGCTGGACCGCTCTTGTGTGACGGTATTGGTGACCTGATTAGTGCAGAGATTTTCTCTGATCCGGCACAGGCTACGGCAATGAGTTTCAACATCCTTCAGGGAGCACGCGCGCGGATTACGAAAACAGAGTATGTCGCTTGCCCAAGCTGTGGAAGAACCCTCTTTGACCTTCAATCCACTACCGCTCGGATCCGTGAGAAAACCGACCACCTGAAAGGTGTTACCATTGCTGTGATGGGATGCATCGTGAATGGTCCGGGAGAGATGGCCGATGCAGACTTTGGGTATGTCGGTGGAGCTCCAGGAAAAATCAATCTCTACGTCGGTAAAGAGTGTGTCCAAGTCGGGATCCCGCAGGATAGCGCCGTTGACGAGCTCATCAGTCTCATTCGCTCCCACGGGAAGTGGAAAGATCCTGAATAAAAAGAGCTTCTCACCTCACTGAGGAAGCTGCCGGATCGGAGTAGCCTTTCGTTGCAAAACGGACAGTGTTCGGCATATTTCCACTATGGAGCTATCTGAGCAAATGCTGGAATCTATGGGTATTTCACATGCGCTCCTCTTTGACGCTCTACTCTCTAGATCGACTGACAGGATCTACTTCAAAGACCGAGAGAGCCGGTTTGTCGTCGTTAGCGACAGTATGGCCGACAATTTCGGAACGACATCCGTGGATGAACTCATAGGGAAGACGGACTTTGACTTTTTTAGCCATGAACATGCTTCTCAAGCGTTCGAGGATGAGCAAGAGGTGATCCGCACTGGAAAACCGATTTACCGCGAAGCCGAGAAAGAGACTTGGCCAAATGGGACGATAACTTGGGTTTCAACGATCAAGGCGCCTATTCAGGTAGAGGGTGATGAAACGATTGGCATACTTGGAATCTCTAGAGACATTACCCGGGAAAAGTTAGCCCACGACGCTCTTGAACGACACGATCGTCTTCTGAAAGAGCAAAACGACATCATGCGGGCCGATCTTGAAAACGCTCAAATGGTTCAAAGTGTTCTCATTCCGGGAAAAAAGAGAAAGTGTTCATTTCTCGAAATCGCTGTAGCCTATGAACCCTCTCATGGAGTCAGCGGAGATGTTGTCACTTTTCCGCGGCCAGACGAGGAAGAACTACGCTTTTTCCTTGGTGACGTGTGCGGGCATGGTGTCTCGGCTGGAATCTACACGATTCTCGTTAAGTATCTCGCAGACCGCCTCTCTCGTCAGGACCACGACCAAGTGGATGCCGTTCTTTCGTCGATGAACGACTCTCTCCACGATGTGCTGCTAAACCGTTTCGTCACCGCCATGAATGGAGTTTTCCACAGAGAGGAAGGTGGGCAGGTTCGCTTTACGATTAGTCATGGAGCTCATCCCGCATTCTTTTTACAACAGGCAAAAGGAGACAGCCGTATTGTGAAGCTGGATCCCGCTCCAGGACTGGGACTCCTACCGTCGGTTGATTTTCGTTCGCACGAGTTCATTTTAGAGCAAGGCGATAGGGTGATCTTCTTTACAGACGGCTTGGTCGAAGCCCTGAACGAAAACGGCGAAGAGTTCGGTATTGATCGACTTTCCGAAACAGCAGGCCGTAGTCGCTCCGAGTTACTTGCACACGTTCCTCGTAGGATCATTAAGGAGATAGAAAATTTCGCGGGGAAAACGCCGCAGATTGATGACCAAACCTGCGTTGCGTTTCAAGTGGTTTAAGGTATCGGCACTCTGCCAGTGCCTTCCAACCATTGCAACAACCGGGTAGCCCAGTCAAAGTCCGCATCTCTTCCAAGACCATGTCTGCCCTTCTCCGAAATATGAATCTCGAAGGGAACGTTTGCTCGGCGAAGTGCCTCGGCAAACAAGAGAGAGTTTTCTATCGGAACCGGCTGGTCCTCCAGGGTATGCCAGAGAAAAGTGGGAGGGCACGCTGAGGTGACCCTATTCTGAGGCGACAATTGAATGGCGAGATGATCGGAGCTATCGGCGCCGATAAGTGCAGCTCTTGAACCAAAGTGCGCTGCAGGCCCATAGAGGGCAATCACAGGATAACATAGCGCAGCCCACGCAGGGCGGAACTCCGTTCCCCACTCGTGCCAATGGGTTGAGAGGTGCGCAACCAGATGACCGCCGGCCGAAGACCCGATAATACCAACACTGTCACTATCAAACCCTATAGACTCGCCTTGTTCGCGCACCCATCGAATCGCCCAAAGTCCGTCTTCAAGAGGTCCGGGATGAAGAACTTCATCCTCTCCACGGTTGACCCGGTAGTGGCAAACAAAAGCATGAAAGCCCTCGTCCGCGAAGTGCCGCGCGTAACCCTCTCCTTCATGTTCGGCCCGAGTTCCGTAACCTCCGCCGGCAAAGCTGATGACCGCGCATCGGCGATCACGCTTAGAATTGGGCCGGAAAACAGACAACTCTGGCTGCGGATTGGTCGAAAAAACCGGCATGCCGGAAACCTCAAAATCAGGCCTCGTCAACGTCAACTTCGACAATTCGGCTGATGCCAACCAATTGATCTCCCTCTGCAAGATTGATACAGCGCACGCCCTGAGTGGTGCGCCCTATGATCCGAATATCCTTTACCGGTGAGCGAACCGCTTGTCCGTTCTTAGTAAACATCATAATCTCATCGTTTTCATGAACGCTGAGGGCTCCTGCAACACCGTCAGTCTTGATGGCTATGATCCCGCTGCCCCCGCGCGACTGCACCCGATACTCGTCGTAATTCGTCCGCTTGCCCTGTCCATTGACACCACAAACCAGGAGTGAGGCCTGTGGATCCACCACCTCCATGGCCTCCACCCTGTCATTATCCTTTTTCAATGTGACTCCTTTGACTCCGCGGGTAGCTCTTCCTTGATCGCGCAGATCGGTTTCCTTGAATCGGATCGACATTCCGACATGAGTGACGATCACGAGTTCATTTTCACCGTTAGTAAGCTTTACGTTCACCAACTCATCATCTTCATCAATATTGATGCCGATCAGACCCCCCTTCCTGTGGTTTCGGTACTCTTTGAGATTCGTCTTTTTCACGATTCCCTTGCGAGTACACATAACGAGATGGAAAGCTTCATCGAACTCCTTAACACAGATCATTGAGGCAATGCGTTCTTCCTTAGAAATTTCCAACACGTTCGCCAATGACCTTCCCTTCGACACCCGAGTGCCTTCTGGGATCTCATAAACCTTTTCCACAAAGACTCTTCCTTTGCTCGTGAAGAAAAGAATGAAGTCATGGGTACTCGCCGTGAAGAGGTGTTCAACAAAATCTTCGTCGTGCTGACCTGCGCCGATTACTCCCTTTCCTCCCCGCTTTTGAGAGCGGTAGGAGCTGACTCCAGTCCGCTTGATAAATCCGTTGTGGGATACCGTTATTATGCACCCCTCATTTGCAATCACATCTTCCATCCGGAATTCACCCTCTTCCGGAGAAATCTGCGCCCTGCGTGGATCGATGAATTTCTCAGCAGATTCGCGAAGCTCTTCCTTAATCACCTCCAACAACCTTGTTTCGCTGGAGAGAATCTCTTCAAGGTAGGCGATTTTCTTCATCAACTCGATGTACTCGGCCTCGATTTTCTCCCGCTCAAGCCCCGTGAGCTGATACAATCTCAACTCTAGAATCGCATTCGCCTGACGCTCGCTTAACGGATATTTCGCCATTAAGCGGGTGCGGGCCTCGTCACGGTTTTGAGAGGCGCGGATGATTTTCACAAAATCATCCAAGTTATCGAGGGCAATTTTATAGCCTTCCAGTATATGGGCCCTATCCAGCGCCTTCCTAAGCTGGAAACGGGTTCTCCGCAAAATCACGTCCCGACGATGCTCAATGTAACAGTTGAGCATCTCCTTGATGTTCATTTGCTTTGGTCGATTATCGTCCAATGCCAAAAGGATAACCCCGAAGCTGGACTCTAGTGCCGTGTGCCGAAACAACTTGTTCATCGTGACACGCGGAATTTCCCCACGCTTCAGCTCCACTACAATCCGAGTGTTCTCATCAGACTCGTCCCGTAAATCGCTGACTCCAGGAAGAACTTTATCTGAGACTAATTCTGCAATTTTTAGGACCAGGTTCGCCCTGTTTACGTTGTAGGGGATTTCAGTAACAACGATCTGCTCCTTGCCATTTTTCAACTGTTCGGCATGAGCAGTTCCACGCATCCTTACGATGCCCCGGCCCGTCTTCATGTAACTTTCGATTCCCTTGGTGCCGTTGATCGTACCTCCACCGGGAAAGTCAGGACCCGGGAGAACCTTCATAATTTGGTCAATTGAGGCCGTAGGTTCATCAATCAACAAACAAGTTGCTTCGATCAGCTCGCCCAGATTGTGGGGAGGAATGTTCGTAGTCATCCCTACGGCAATACCGGTCGACCCGTTCATTAAGAGATGAGGCAAGGCAGAAGGAAGAACTTTGGGCTCAGTCGTGCTCTCTTTGTAATTGGGAACAAAATCGACCGTGTCTTCATCGATTCCCTTCAAAAGCTCCTCGGAAACACTTTGAAGACGGCATTCCGTATACCGATAGGCAGCAGGAGGATCACCATCGAGCGATCCAAAGTTACCCTGCGGTTCGATCAACGGGTAGCGCATCACCCAGTTCTGAGCCATCCGAACAAGGGTGTCATAAACAGACGTATCCCCATGAGGATGGTAGTTCTTGAGAACCTCCCCGACTACACCGGCACACTTGTCAAAGCTGCGGTTGTGTAGCAGACCTTCCCGAAGCATTGCGTAGAGAATTCGGCGCTGGACCGGCTTAAGCCCATCGCGGGCATCCGGGAGTGCGCGGGATACAATGACCGACATCGAGTAGTCGATGTAGGCCGTCGACATAATCTCGGTAATATTGGTCGGTACTAACTTTTCCTTTTCAGTATACATGGATTGTGAGAGGGGTTACCGGGTTCCGATCGCTCGTTCCCCAGTTGGGTTAGGCTCGTTAAACGTCCAAATGTGAAACGTTGAGGGCGTTGTCCTCGATAAATGCCCGACGGGAGGCAACGTCTTCCCCCATCAGCATAGAGAACATCTGGTCAGCAGCAGCAGCATCCTCTATGTCTACCTTGAGCAAACGTCGCTTCTCTGGATCCATTGTGGTTTCGTAAAGCTGTTTTGGATTCATTTCCCCCAACCCCTTGTATCGTTGGATGGTAAGACCTTTTCGGCCCAGAACCCTAATATTCTCGATGATCTCGAACACAGAACGGAGTTCGATTGTGTTCTCTTTTGTTTCGGAGCCTTTGTTTTCGATCAGGTGGTAGCGAGCTTCTTCAGTCGGCGTAAACCGGTTCACATCGAGACCAATTTTTGCCAACTCGCGGAGGAGCTTGGTCATTTCAGTGGCCTCGAAAATCTCATGAACCGAGATCCGCTGAACTACTTTCCCTCCTTCAAGCTCAATTTCTCGAGTGACTGAACTTTCGTACAAGTCCTCGGTCAGATCCATCTGGACGTAGAAGCGGGAACGGGCCTCCTCGTCCTTGAGAAAGTGAAACTCTTCCTCGTTCCCAGTCCGTACCCGAGCCAGATAGTGAGGTAGTTCGCGGGTCTCCGAATCGTGTTGGTCAAGAAACCGGTTGAAGTCGCAGCCGTACCGGATCACGCCACCGCCGAGCAATTCCAACCGCGCCAATTTCTCTACGATTCGATCAATTTGAGCAGAGCCAAACTCGTGATTGTCCCGCAGCCGGACCAGGGTAACTCCCTCACTGCCCAGTTCGAGAAGTATCCGGCTCATCTCCTGGTCGTTGTCGATGTATCGCTCCTTACTACGCCTCTTGATCTTATACAGTGGCGGCTGAGCGATGTAAACAAAGCCATTTTCGATGAGTCCGCGCATTTGTCGGAAGATAAAGGTAAGAAGGAGTGTGCGAATGTGGGAACCATCCACGTCCGCATCCGTCATGATGATAATTTTGTGGTAGCGAGACTTTGCTGCGTCAAAAGCTCCGTCTCCTTCATGATCTCCAATTCCCGTGCCCGCCGCGGTTATGAGAGTGCGGATCTCATTGTTGTTGAGCACCTTATCCAACCGAGCTTTCTCGACATTGATCAGTTTACCCCGAATCGGCAGGATCGCCTGATACCGTCGATCCCGGCCCTGTTTTGCCGAACCACCTGCTGAGTCACCCTCGACGATATAAAGCTCGCAAACCGCCGGATCTTTCTCTGAACAGTCAGCCAACTTCCCTGGGAGCCCACCAGAGACGAGCGCACTTTTGCGGACCGTATCCCTTGCTTTCCTCGCAGCTTCGCGAGCACGGGCTGCATTCAACCCCTTATCAACAACCTTTTTCGCGATCGCTGGGGTAGTCTCGAAGTAATACTTCAACTCCTCTCCAACAATCTTTTGAACGATACCATCGACCTCGCTGTTGGACAGTTTAGTCTTCGTTTGTCCCTCAAATCGCGGTTCCGGAACCTTTACAGAAACTACCGCAGTCAACCCTTCGCGTACGTCGTCGCCGGTTATCGAAGGGTCCTTTTCCTTAACGAGGTTGTTCGCCTTTGAGTAGTTGTTGATTACCCGAGTCAGGGCCGTGCGAAACCCGGACAAGTGGGTTCCCCCTTCGATGTTGTGAATCGAATTGGCGTAAGCATAAATCTGGTCGTTGAAGCCGTCATTGTATTGGAGCGCCACGTCGACAACTACCTCAGCATCACCGCTCGCAGAGGGAGCTGTCCCGTGAAAGACAATTGGATCGGGGTGGATCAGGGTTTTGCTACGGTTGAGAAACGTGACGTATTCCGCGATTCCGTTCTCAAACTTAAAAACCTCTTCCTTCTTCGCCGCCTCATCGCGCAAGACGATTTCAATTCCGGGATTCAAAAAGGCCAGCTCCCGAATCCGTTTAGCCAGAATGTCGTACTTGAAATCCAGGATAGAAAAGATTTCGGGGTCGGGCTTGAAGGTAATTTTCGTTCCCGTCCGCTTTGTCTCTCCGATTGTTTGAAGCTTTTGGGTGGTCTTCCCGCGCTCAAAACTCATTGCATGAACTTTGCCGTCACGACGCACCTCTGCCTTGAACCACTCTGAAACCGCATTTACACACTTGGCCCCAACACCATGAAGTCCACCCGAGACCTGGTACGCCCCCTTGCCGAACTTTCCTCCGGCATGTAGATTCGTCAGGACCAACTCCAGAGCAGGCATCTCGTGCTTCTCATGCATATCCACTGGAATGCCCCGGCCATCATCTTCAATAGAGCACGACCCGTCTAGGTGAACCGATACGGAAATGCGGTCACAGTAACCCGCTAGCGCCTCATCAATGGAGTTGTCAACGATCTCAAAAACACAGTGGTGGAGACCCCTTTCGTTGGTGTCTCCGATATACATATCTGGCCTTTTTCGGACCCCCTCAAGCCCCTCCAATTTTTGAATCTTAGACGCGTCGTAAGTTTCGTTTTCAGCTTTAGAAGATTTTGATTCGGCCATCTGGCGTTTAATTCGTTGAGGTTTTTGAAAGTGATTTACGTGAAAGGAGTTAGAAAAGCAGAAACCGCTCCTCGTGACAATCCCTGATTGGCTCTTCGGAGCCCTAAAAACTAGAAAAAAGCTCAGTTTTTAGCGCTTTTTTCGAGCCGTTTCATCAACTGTTCCAAAGAAGGTTGGAGCACTTCGGTGGAGACTGGATTCATCCATTTTTGAGCCTCTTTGAAATCTCCCAACTCAATAAGTGCACGAGCAACCTGCAACCGAGTTGCTTCTCTCTCAATCTTGGTCTGAGAGAGGCCGTTAACTCGCTCCCAAGCACCTGCTACCGCCCCCCAATCGGGGTCCGGCATGTCAGTAAAGGCCTCCGCCCACCTCCAGCCGCGTTCGAAGCTTTCAGGCTCCAAATCGAAGGCCAAGGCAAACGACTCACCTGCCAGAACAGATGCACGCCCCTCCTCAAGGACTCCGTCCGCTTCCAGTGAAGAACCGTATCGCTGGAGAAACCGTCCTAAATCATCATGGTACGTTGGTTCTTTCGGATCCAGCTCAACCGCGCGCAAATGGTAGGCGAGAGCCAACTCATATTCCTGTGAGTCTGCGAGGATTAGCCCCAGATAGCGCTGCACGACCGGAAGATCCGGGGAGAGCGACTCTGCCTTCTGGAAGGCCAGGAAGGAACGGTCATCCCCGCCGATCGAGTAAAGAAACTTCCCGCAAAGGATCCATCCGTACAAGTGATCAGGGTTGTTCTCAAGAAACTCCTCGTAGCGAGTCGCGATCTCCTGTGCCTTAAGAAGCAAACTTTCTTCTCCAGTTCCCGCCTCGGAAGCCCTGACTAGATCTCCTTCCGCCTCGATAATCTCAGCTAGCCTGCGATCGGCTACAGTCTCAGCCGTAGACAAATCGTCAGGGGCAGAATTGACCCCTTGAGAAACCAAACTCGCGCCAAAAAGAATCAGGCTCACCAATCCAGTCTTGTGCGCGGTTTGATTCATCTTTCCAGCGACTACAATCAAAACAACTCCTGCTGTCTGGGCATAGCCGGATGCTCCACAGGAAGCAGAAGGTCGGAATCGTTTTCACTGACGCTATTGACCCTAGACGAAACCGGATGTCTGGTTAAGAAATCTCTTTCCTCTTCCATACAGGTGCGCTGGACCAATTCCTCTTCAGCGTTCCCGCTCGAAAGCCACTCGTTTAAGAACTCGGGTCTCACTACCACTGGACTTCGGTCGTGAATCTCCCCCATCCAACCGTCAGCCGATTTGGTCAGAACGACTAAGCATTCCCTCCCATCCCGCCTTTCCAAAACTAATCCGCCAAAAAGCAGCCCTATGTCCGACTGAGGTTTGAAATAATAGGGCTGGGACCTATTCCCAACCCTCCTCCATTCAAAGAAACCGGTGGCCGGTACGACGCAACGATTCGACCGAAACCCTCTGCGGAAGAGGGGATTCTCCCCTGCCGTTTCAGATCTGGCGTTGATGATCGTCCGCGAGCTGCCATTCCTCATTTTTACCTCAAACCCCCAAGGGAGTAATTCCCAACTCCTGTCGGAACACATTACCAGAACGCTGGATCCTGGGCATTGATTGTAAACGCACTTAGCCTCAGACCGCGGGGACGAACCGGTCAGCATCTCAAGCTCGCTGGCATCAAGGGTGATTACAAACCGTCCACACACTGAAGGATAATCAAATTAATCAGGAAAAAAGGCAAACTTCCTGCATCTGCCATCCGTTCAAGCCTAATGTTCGCTCGCAAAACTTTTTTAACACTTCTATCTACTTAAACCCTCGCATTTAGGCTCCCAGCGATTTTACTTCGGCATCCGATTTATGGGATTGATTTCTCCAATCCGGCGATTCGCCGCCGCTTACCTGGTCCTCACCAGTTCTCTGTTTCCAGCCGCTTTTTCCTCCGGTGAAACGGCTCCCGACGGGCTTCGCTTACAAGAGGTATTGTCCCGTGCAACAGGGGCTTTTCAGCAGGGAAAGTACCAAGAGGCGGTGGAAATCTTCGACATCCTCGAAAACGAGTTTGGGCGTGAGCCCGAGTTGGAAGATCCCGCCGTTCAGCGGATTCTACTCCCTTCACGTGGCTACGCGGAGTTTGCGCTACAAAACTACCCAGAAGCAATCGAACGATTTGAGCGATTTCTCGAACAATTTCCGGAAACCGGGACACTCCATGCGTTTGTGCTCTACACCTTAGCGCAAGCGTACCAATTGGAGGGCATCGATGAGAAGGCCGTCGAGCGCCTAAACGAATTCTCTATCGCTTATCCTCGCGAACCCGAGACGGGACTCTCAGTCATCCAACGAGCCGAAGTTCTTCTTAGAATGGGAAAGACCGACGAGGCTCTCGAGGTGATTGATGCGCTCTACGTCTCCAATGCGTCCGAGACGTTGCAGATTCAAGCTCGGTTGAGAGCGTTGCAAGTTCTCATCGAGAAGAATCGTATCGATGATGCCTTCAGTGTGATAGAGTCCACAAACTGGAACATTGAACGAATGCCGGAACTGGCAGTATTAGCGTTTGCCGCTTTGCAACTGGGAGACCGACTTTCCAACGAAAAAAGATACGCTGACGCCATTGTTTGTTATCGATTAGTCCCTCCCTACCAAGTCCTTGAGGAGCGACAGGAACAACAACTGGCTCAGGTGCAACGAGTGCTCGACTATCGACGCCGAAATGTGTCTACACCGATGGCAAGCGCGTGGAATGACTACTATGCTCAGCTCGCGCTGCGTCTTGAGAACCAGCTGGAGGCTCTTCAACAGATGAACGACTACATGCCGGGATACCTTCTTCGATACGGTCAGGCATTTTTACAGTCCGGGAGAGCAAGAGAAGCACTACTGGTTTTCCGTGATTTGGCTCTCGACGAATCTATACCCGAAGAAATTCGACAGCAGGGCCACTACCGATGGATCCTCTCAAACTATTCTTTGGAGAAATGGGAAGATACGCTGGCAACCGCTTCTACCTACGAAGAACTCTACCCCAACAGCGAACTCGCACCCGACGCAGTCTACCTAGTCGCACAAGCTTATCAGGAGCAGCAAAAATTTCGCTCAGCAATCTCGGTATTCACCAGACTTTTAGAGGACTACCCAGAGCATACCCTTGCACCACGCTGGCTCTTTACCCGGGGATTTAACCAAGCAATGCTGGAACAATATGAGGAAAGTCGGAAGGATTTCTCTGAGTTCGAGCAACGCTACGGTGATCACCGTTTGGCGATCCAAGCACGAATGTGGCATGGTCTTACTCACCACTTCGAAGGAAATTACGAAACTGCTATTGAAGAGCTTACCGCTCTGAAAGATCTCTCCGAAGACCACTACCTTTATCCAGAGATTCAGTATCGGATTGGAACCGCTTACTATGGATTGCGGGACTACGCGACAGCAAGAGCCCTCATCGAGAGTTACCTTGCCGATTACCCTCAGCATCTGCGGGCACCAGAGGCGACCGTATTGCGGGGGGACATCCTCATGGGTTTGGGTGAACTGATCGAGGCCTCCGCGGCGTTCGCTAAAGTCACTCCAGAGGCAGAAGGTCTCTTCCCCTACGCCGTGTTCCAGCGGGGAAAGATTTTTAAGGCGCTTGAGCGCTATGACCTTATGATTGACCACTTTTCGGAATACCTTGAGCGGGATGATCTAGAGCTTCATCCGAGGATGAGTGAGGCCCTTTACTGGCTAGGATGGGCTCAACTGCAGTCGGGTAATCCCGGAGAGGCACTCATTCCTTTTGATCGCGCGATAAACGAGTTCGGAAATGATCCTAGCGCGACAGAAATCCTTCCTCTGCTTGCCTCGTTGGAGGCGATACGTTTGGAGTATCTAAAAAGTGGAGACGATTCTTCAGTCGAGCATTCTGTTCTTCTGGCAAGCAGTTTTGACGATTGGCTCAATGACCAGATTGACCTAGCTTTAGAGGAGAAAAACCTAACCTGGTTCAGCCGCTTGAAGCACTTCCAGGCCAACCGTGCAAAATCCAGAGGGGAGCAAACTGTAGCTGATACAATTTTCCAGGAGATCGACGAGAGAGTGCCTATGGAACAGTTGGACCCATTGGTCATCGGAGAAATCGGTATTATTTACTCCGACAAAGGTTACAACTACGCTATAGACTACTATGACTATATTCTTGAGGAGCATCCTGGTCACCCAGCTCGCGCTGAGGCATGGTTCGGAAAGGCACAAATTCTCGCCAAACAAGATCAGCTCGAAGAAGCTGAAGACCTCCTTAGAAAATTTGATTCGCAGATGCCGCTCCATCACCTTGGAGTTCGCGTCAAAATCCTCCGCGGGGATATCCTCACCTCACTAGGACTCTATGACGATGCCGAAAAGATCTTTGAAGATGTTCTCAAACTGAAACACGCGCGGGGAGTTCCTCATGCTGAGGCACTTTCCGGCCTTGCTAAACTCAACGAAGACCGTGGAGACCTAGAGCGGGCAGTCCCTTACTGGCAAAGAATTTATACTCTTTATCGCGGGTACCCAGAGTTTGTTGCAGAGGCCTATTTTCGAAGTGCTGAGATTTTCCAACAGCTCGGCCGTCCTGAAGCTGCATACCGTTCACTAGAGGAGATGTTGGCCGATGAAAGGCTCCTGAGAAGTCCGTTTGCATTGAGAGCAACTGACCTCAGAAAGAACCTACTCGAAGAATACGGGCCTTTTTCAGAGGCCCCTGGATCCGAAGAGACTTTGAGGCAGATTGAGGGCGGATCCACATGAAATCATTTCTTCCGAGATTCTCATTTCTTCTAGCGTCTTTCGCATCAGTGTCCGCGGTCGATTCCTCTCATTACATGGACATGGTGATTATCCAAGAGTCAGGACTTCCCGCGCCGATAGGCGGTCCGATTGATAGGTCCAAACACGAAGAGCTTCGTCGACCAATCACCATATGGTTGGAAAACAATCGTGAATTTCAGGGAACTCTCGCAGGAGTGGATGATGAAAGGATTTCTTTGCGTCTGATACAGGATGGAGGAGAAGTGCTTCTCTCTTTTCCTGTCGAAGAGATAAAGAAAGTGTTTTTCCCGGGGGAACGTGTTGCGATCGAGGCCGCTGACATGATTGACTCTGGGGAATATCAAGCGGCCCTTCCATACCTGGAATCCATTATTGGCGCGCGGTTCCGTCTTTTCCCCTTTTTGCCCCCGGAAGAAAAAACGCTTTTCCGTTTTCTTCCTTTGGCGGCACTGTCCGTAGACAACCCTGCTCAGGCAATAGCTTACGTTCGGGCTCTCCGCCCTTTCTTATCTTTGGAAGGAGATCAAGATACCTTACGAGACGTCGAACTGAGAGCCTACTACGAACTAAGACTAATGGACGAAGCTTCCAAACGAGCCCAAGACTGGATTGAAGAAACGGAAAGATATGGTGAATCGGCTCTGGGGCAGTTCATTCTTGCCTCGATTCAGTTCGAGAAGGAAGAGTTTGAGGAGGCTCTATTCACCGTGCTTCAACCGATTGTTTTTTCAGGCGAGATCCCGGTCTCGTTTCTCTCCCACTGTTATTCTATCGCTATTGCCTCTTCAGAATTGATCGGTGATGTGAAACAGCGGGACGAATTGATCGCCGAAATGATTCGTCGAGGGATTGAGTGGAAGCCTCTCGAAATCATCACAGCCCACAGATCCAATCTCGCTAATTTGGTAATTCTTGATGCTTACGGGACTCCAATCGATCTTTTCGCAGTAGAAGATGAATTCCGGTCGATGAAAGATAACCCTGAAAACGGTAGTTATCTCGACCCGTCAGGTCTAGTTCCACTCTAACTCGTTCTCATTAAGACAAAATTCTATGAAGATCATCAATTTTTCGGTTTTTGCTGGAGTCGCTCCCATATCGGTTTTCGCGCAAGAGGCGGTCGAACCAGCGACGAACACAAGTTTATTTGGGATGATTCAACAGGGCGGATGGGCCATGTTCCCGCTCGCTGGATGTTCTTTAGTAATGTTTTTCTTGATCATCTATTCCTATCTGGAAACAAGGCGTAAGCAGTTCGTGCCAGATTCAGTGATCCCCCAGATACGCAACTCCCTAGCCTCTCACGATGTCGAAACAGCTAACCAGTCTCTAACGGCTAGCAAGACGGTTCTTGGTAGAACACTGGCTCCTGCTCTATTGAAACTTCGAAACGACAAACCCAACTTGAACAAGGAGCAGGTTGAGAATCTCTTGCTTGAGAATCTGGAAGCGGAAGAGAACAGCGTTTCCCAATGGGTCAACTATTTGAACGTGGTTGCCGCAGTCGCTCCGATGATTGGTTTGTTGGGAACGGTCAGTGGAATGATCAGCGCGTTTCAAACGATCGGGGAAGGAGGAATGGGACGTCCCGAACTTCTCGCTGGTGATATTGGAGAAGCCTTAATCACAACCGCCACCGGCCTCGTTATTGGGATTCCTGCGATGATATTTTACTTTATTTTGCGGAACAGACTGGGGCACCAAATGATCCAGACAACCCAGACAGCAACCGAACTCATCGATACCGTCGATGATTAGACTCGCTCTTTAGGTTCAAAGATATTCCCTCCGAAAGGCCTACCCGAAGAGATTTTTTCTGAGTCCTCCAAGAGTGGAGAGTCCCCGCCAGTTTGCCCCTCTCATGGGCTTGGGTCCCGGGGGTCTTACGGAAGCGGGCGGCGGCTGGGCCACAGCCTGTTCTCTGACGAAGGCTTCTGAG
>JBCDMB010000017.1 GCA_038744685.1 Verrucomicrobiota bacterium | reverse complement strand
TCAATTGTTCTTCGGATCCAATGATAGTGGCCTCTCCGCCCAGCAACGTTCCCAGATTGTTTTTGCCGACTTCCCAGGCGATGAGACAATCCAGCTGGCCGACGGCGAAGTCGTTCCTGTCCCAGAACCCGCCGCTATTGCAGCCACCCTTGGCTTGGCCGCACTCATCGGTTGGAGAGAACGCAGGCGTATTATCTCCATCTCGAAAAAGATGCAGCGTCTCTCAAAGGCTGTTCTCCCAGACTAGTTGTCTTCTAACCGAAGACGATAGACCTGAACTTCGAAAAGGCCGCCGTTGGGGGAGGAGGAGGGATTGGCGCTTCGCTTTGTCGGCTTCTCCATTCGTAGCTGAGCAATGGATGGAAAAGAAAATTCGGCCCGCCTACGCTCTACGAGCTACGGAGGGCGCCATTCTTCGCTTCGCCCTGCTCAGCGTAGAATGGCGGAGGAGGAGGGATTCGAACCCCCGGTACCGTTTCCGGCACACCTGATTTCGAGGAAAGTATTTTAGATATTTAAACCCTTGATTAACAATGATTTAAAATTACTTTATCCGCTTAGTTTTCCGCTTTTTGATTGGATATCATCTCGCTAGCACTGACAATGTTAGTCACAAAGTAACCGATCAGGCTCCCTGTAATTCCGCAAATTGCCATTGTCAGGGGAAACCATACCGTTGGCACCAACTCATGGTAGAATGCCCAAAGAAAAAACACTTCAGCCAATAGAAAGTAAGAAATCGATATCCAAAGAGCCCAGTTTAATACTCTTTTTTTGTCACCTCTTCCAAACATCCAAGAGAAAAATACGAACGCGGAAGCTCCAGCAATTCTAGCAAACCCGGCTGCGGCCACCCGCCGCCATTCCTCAGAAACCAAAAACACCCAACTGCCGGGAATGAATCCGGCAATTAAAAAGAAAATATACCCAAGGATGGCCCCAAAAATTAATGAAATCACGCCATTCACTTTACGTGCCTCATTATTTGTTTCCGTTTTGGCTCGGAGACTGTCTGCAAGCAGAGCGCGACGTTTCGCTTCTGCTTCTAGTTCGTCAAGACTACCGTCCATTCTCGGATAATGATTGTTCTAAATCCTTTCAACCAAGCAAGCGAAAACCCATCAAATTATCTCTCCGCTGTTTCTTCAGCTACAGCTGCGGCAAATCCTGACAGATCAATACCCTCCAAATCAAAGCCAATTGGTTCGGGTGATTCCTCTATTTCCTTCCAGTTAACGGCTGGATCCCGAACAAATTTCACCAGTCCAACTCCTAAACCTTGCGAGTAAATTCTCTGCATCAAGCTTACAACGGTTTCGTTACTTGCCCTACGTAATGCATCTGATCTTGAGGCCCGTTCCAGCAGTTTTCTGCGTTCCAATCCTACGTGCCTCATCAATAGCTCGTGATTCTTGCTGCCCTTCTTCATGACTAAACGTTCCTTTGTCTTAGGATGGGTAAACACTTCGCTTGGAATGCCTGGTATCACCCTTGTATCGGCCGTGCGTTTGTAAAGGGTTTCGATAAATCTGTAGATTGGCTCAGACTCTTTTGACTGTAGATCAACTGGGTTGAGCAGATGCCATTGCCATGGATTTTCTCCTTCTGGAGTGCGTAACACTCGTTCTCCTAACAAGCCCACTTTTACAGGATGGTCTTTGTCTAGCCGATGAAGCTTATAATTCCATACGTTCTTAAACGTCTCTCCAATCGTTTCGCCGGTCAGTTCTGGAATGTATTCATACTGCGTTTTTAAAGCAGCGGTTAACGTATTTGGAACGACTGTTGATCCTACAGCTTGAAAGAAATTACGTGCCCAACGATCCGCACGTCCTGATTGGATGGCTCCGAGAAATCCGGCCATATTTAAGAGAGGAGTCGCTTCAGCGATGTAGCTCAACGTATTTGGCATATCTTCTGACGATGGGATCGCCCGGTTCCACCATTCCAATGGAGGCACGATCTTTCCTTCTGCCTTGTCTTTCTCCTGCCTCCATTGCATTTCGGTTTCGCCCTGAAGAATCATTCCCCATATCCCAAGTTTTTCATAGGCGACGGTGATATCTCCATCTTGAAAACTGCCGTCCTCTCCAACTAGCAACCTCCTCAGTCCACTAAGATTCATTGACCCAGGAGGTTGAGCAAAACTGTAACTCAAGGCTTTCAATTTCTTGTCCCGATAATCAATGTGCGGAGTCACCACACCGTTCTGCCACAAATATCCAGCAGCCCCAAACATTGTCATCCCCGCCAACCCTGCGGCCAAATGATCAATCGCTTTGTCTTGTTGCCCTTGGCCCGCCCGATACACCGCCATTCCAAAACTAATTCCAGGGACTCTGTATCGAACTGCCTCCACGATAAAGTTGGTTGGAAACTGAACAAACGGAACTACAGCCGACGTTACGTAACGAAGGGCACCGCCAACCTTTGGAATCTTCTCCAAGTCACGCATCCATTCAGCAAACTTACGAGAAAACGCATTATCTTGCATGAAAACCGCAGCTTTAGCCTTCTCCGCAATTAAATCTCTGCTGACTGGGTCTGGATGTTGAATAAACCTTTCGCGATCTACTCCACGCAAACCTCTTAACGCCGTTTCCTGTGATCGACCTGCACGCTCTGCCCCATAACGGAACGGTTTGTCCCCAAACTGGAGCATACGGGCAACCGCTTCAGGAGGCACTCCAAACAATCCCTCAAGTAGCTTCTTTGCTCTATCTGATAGTGCGACTTGTCCGTTTTCCATCACCGGCATAATCCCACGAGATGAAGGAGATAAGGCTTGGATCATAGCACGCATAGGTCTAAAGCCTCGGTGCAGCTCCGCTTTTATGTAATCGTCTGGAGAACCACCCTTTAACAGAACTTCGGCCCCCTGTTTTAATCCATCAAACGCCCCTTTCAACCCTTCGCCGTAGTCCTTTGGATTAAGTTTTCGAGTGCGTTTTCCTGTTCTCAAGCTCACAAGAAAATCAAGTCCCGAACCTATGATGTTCTTACTGATCCAAACAGGCTGCAACGTCATGTTGCCAATCACGTTTATCATCAGCGAACTCGATGTAAGTAAATTTAGTTTCATCGTGTCCGCCAACGTTTTAAACATGCGCTGAGGCGTGTAATCCATTGCCCACTCATCAAAGGCCCTCGCCGTCGCAGCAGCCTCTTTCTTTAATCCCGCTATCTGAGCGGCAGTCTTATCGGTAAAGTTCTGCTGCAAGCTTACCTCTGCCTCCTTCAGTCTTTCCATTGCTTGCAACCGTGCATCGGCCAGTTCCCTTCCACGCTGTAGGGCTTGATCGGGGATCTTTCGATTAAATTGAGCGGCCAAATCGTCTACCATCGACACCATCCCAGCAGGGGTGGTCGTCTTGATCTCACCAAACTGTTGCAACATCTGGGCCACTGAAGTTCCGCGCTTTGACAGTTCCTCCCGAATGGAACGTATGGGTTCCCCGCGAGTAAGACGTCGGTTCATTAGTTCAAGACCTGCCAAAACGGAATAGTTTTCTCCACTTCCTGTCGTTGCTTCTGCTTTTCGAAAGACATCTTCCAACTGCGAGTCTGGCATCTGCGTGACAATCTGCCGTCCTGTCTCGTTTGACTGTGGGGTATAGTATTCCTCCGGGTTCGCGCGGACCTCGTTGACATCCATGCGCTCGTCACCCTCCATTCGCCGCGAGAAACCCCGTTGACGGTTCCCTTCAGCTTCCTGCAAGACTTTGACCTCTGCCGCCTCGTCTGCGGCCGATACGGACGTTTTATCACGAAGCTGTTTAATCTGCTCGGCCTGTTCTGCGGCTTCATCTGTCAGTGCACGGGCAATCTCCGTATCTGGGAGGTCAGCCTTTCGACCGATCTCCTTAAGTGCCTGCTGAGTATCCATCTTTGCCAGATCCTCTGGTTGCACTCCGAAGCGGCGGGCAATCACCCGGCCAATCTCTCCCAACAGAGGGAACGATCCTCCCACTAGACTACCCAAGCCTGCATCGGCAAAGAATCGCTTCCATTCAAACCCCTCCTGAGCGTTCGCACTTTCCGCCCCTTTTTGCAGAAGCGGGTTTGCTAACGCGTTGATCGTTCCTACCTCGCCGGCCTTAACGGTCATTCGCATGGGAAGCGATGCCACCTGTTTTACCGATCCTCCAATAAAGTTAATTGGATCTACGGCCGCCCCCGCCAACTGACCGGCAAACGCGGCCGCATTGTCTTTTACCCCTGTAGAATTTAAAGCCGCAAACCTTGCCTGTTTTCCCGCTTCGTCCAAAAGACCAGCAAATCGTTTCTCGTTTAATTCCGCCTGAAGTTCGGCACGTTCCGTGCGATGAGCGACAAGCAATCCCTGTAATTCCTCTTCTTTTGCGGCGCGGTAGTACTTTTCATCTCGCCAACCTTTATGCCAAGGATGCCTTATTGTGAGCATACCTCCAATAGCTTCCCATACTGGGATATTTTCCTCTTTACCTCCAGCTTCCCGCCGCTTCAGCTCAGCGGTGATCAAGTTCTCAACGCGGATGCTGTCTTCGATCTCTTGGTTGGCTCCGTAACCAATTAGAGGATCTCCACCTACACTCTTCCGCCGGAGCTCGGCGCCCAAAGTGTTGTAGTTGCCCCATGCATCACGGAAGTTCAGGACAAACGATTCCGCCATCGTGGGATCTTTGCCGTACGCTTCCAGGTAGTTACGGCCGTAGGTCTCTACCAGCGTGCGCCGTTGCTCATCGGTCAAAACAGGATCGCTTAGTGTGTTGCGAACAAATGGGTGTGTTTCAATCGGAACTTCTGGGGGGGTAACGGCTTCCTTAAATCCACTCAAATCCAAACTTGGCTTGGGTTCTACCGTATCAGCCAGGCCGCTTGCATCAACGCCGCGCGCAGGAGACTCTTCGGCTACTGCTGCCGCAAACCCAGAAAGATCCAACTTTTGCGGTTGGCGAGCCAATTCTCTAGCAAATCCACTTAAATCGAGGCTCGGTTGGGGTTTCACTTGGTCAGCGCCCGCACCAGCATTAACGGTGCGTCCAGGAGCTTCTTCGGCTACTGCTGCAGCAAACCCAGAAAGGTCTAGCTCTTGCGGTTCGCGGGCCATACTACGCTAAAGTTGCCCGTCCCTGCGCAGCCCATCAATTGCCTCTTGACGACTTACGTTATTATCCCGCATCACAACCGATATCCCTCGCTCTTGCGCGGCAGTATACGGGCTATCCTCTGGCACAGTTCCGCCGGAAGGCACAACCGCCGAAGCTGAATCTTGATTAGGTCCAGAAAAACTATTGCCGTAAATGCGTTCCGCGTCAGCGGCGGTCGGGGGCCGTCGTACAACTGGGCCTAATCCTTCTTCAGTTGCTTCCTCTATAGGATCCATTATCAACGCTAGGCCCTCCCAATCTTTTGCATCAATTAGTCGCTTTCTTTCCTCTGCGATTCTAATCCGCTGAGGCGATGCAGGTTCATTCTCTTGATTCACTTGCATTTGGGCGCGCCAGCGGCCATTGCTATCTTGCGTAATTTGCCCTGGAGAACCCCCTAGCGCTGCCCGCGCCTCTTCTGGAGTGGAAAACCCGATCTCCGGCTGAGGCGCGAGGTCCCTCATACGGTCTGCCTGTTCTTGATGCCCCGCACGTTCCAATCGCAGTATGGATGTTTCCCAATCTTCGGGAAGGGAAGTTGTATCAGATGGAAATCTGCTCAATCGATCAAACTCATCGACAAACATATCTCTACCCACCTCTTGGCGGCTAGGGGGTTTTTGGCTCGCTATGTAGGCATCTAAGTTGCCTCCCCAGCGGGCTACTCGATTGGCCTCCCGTTCGTTCCTTGGCCCCCCCTGTGCAGCGATTGCGCGGATGTCTGCCGGGGCGTCGCCTGAACTTCTCAGCGGCCGACCACCGCCTTGATCAAATCCTGCCCGCGACGCGCGGTTCCGCTCCGTCAGGTTAGCCGTTCCAAAGGTGATCTCGTCTATCCTCTTTGCCTCCTGTTCACGCGCGATCTCTGCGTAATAGTTGTCATCAATCCGCTGTCTTGCGGCAGACCCCGATGTGAGGTCCGGCCGTGTTAGCCGGTCAATCTCTTCAACAGAGACTGGCGTTTGTGACGGGGGTGCTGCCACATCCAGCCGCATCGCATTGTCAAATCGTGCCAGATCCGCAGTGCTGGTTGCATTCGTGGGTTCCTGTACGGACAACCCTTCCAGCGGGTCGAGCGGCTCCCCGTATTGCCGCTCGGGCGTCTCCGTCGCAATCGGCTGCACTCGCCGCATTGACAGCTCGCCGCCACCTGGGAACCGAATAATCTCGTCAAGACTCGGCGGCCGACCGGTTACTCCTGCCGCTTCCGTCCCTTCCGTGCCAAACTCGATGCCGTCCGCTGCATTTGCCTCATTAGCTCGCAGCACTGCCAACGTCCGATCCGTCTCTGCGGCAACTGCTAATTCCCTGTCACGTTTTCTTTTCTCTTCCTCTGTCATGGTTCTACTCCTCCTTGTTTATTTTTCTTTTTGCAGTTACGGGAAATTGATCTGAAAACTACCAAATGCTGATGTTGCATTTTCTGAATTGACTAAAATTCTAACTGAGATGGGTACTACAGCAGCAGGCAAATTGATGCTGAAACTCCCACCTATACTGGCTGATTCGTCATCTCCATCACTGTCGGCAAAAACAGTTATTCCACTTACTCGAATAGAAAATCTTATATCTGGACCCGGATTTCCTCCACTACTGTTGCAATTGTAAGAACCATTTAGTGTAAAATCCTGCACGGCTTGGTATCTCCATGCGACACCATCTCCTTCAAGTATACCCTCATTTGAAAAACTGGTTGAATAAGAGGCCCCGGGATTAGAATTTACTGTATCGTATTCGTAGTTCCCTCCAGACAACGGATCTATCCTAAAAACCCGCCAAGGCCAACGAGGTGAGGTGTTGTCCATCGCGCAGTTTACGGGGTCGGCCGTCGTGTTTATGTCTGGGTCTGGATCGATATCCAAAAACGAATCGGACACGTCTGCAAATGGCCCTGCTCGTAAAATAGCCATCAGTCAAAACTCCCCGATACCGTTACTGTTCCTGCCGTGTTGTCATCGAGGACGACATCCAGAGTAATCCCAGCAGCCGACCCACCGCCAGCCGCTCTCCGATTGGCAAACTCATCATCGGGCTCTTCTTGGGTCTCAATCCGGATTCGTTTTGCCAATTCAGGTTTGCGCGCGAGATCTAGTTGATTAAATCGCGAAGAAGTAGCCTGTTCAACTTCGTCCATACTTACACATAACTTGGAATTGTGATTTGTGGCCCAAACCGGAACTCGCTTATCACCGCATCGGGATACGCCACCCGTTCACTGGATATTGGAGCAGCACTTACATCAAAGAATGGAGAACTGCCTGTAATGGTGATGATATAAGTCCAGGAGGTTGTTGTTTCATTGATCCTCGATCCCCAATAGGTTCCAGCCGCACTGGGCCACGTAAACACACTGGCCGATGGCGATACCGTAGTTGAGTTTCCGTCTTCGCCCTCCGTCGTTGTCCCCGCTCCGGCGAAGGTTGAGGTTCCCAAGCTGATTGCTGCGCGATCCCCCGTGCTCGCATTAGTGATTGTAATCGTAGCACCTACAGCACTTGCGCTGAATTCGGAGTCTCCGTTAATCGAGGAAGCGATTGCTGTGGCAGCGGACGTTGCACTGGCATCGGTGACGATGCCCGTCACCTCGAGCAACCGACCACCCGTAGGAGCCGAAGGCGCACTGGTCCCACTATTGTCCACATCGAACCACACTCTAACGGGTCCAGCAGAATCATATACATCAAAATAGAGCCCATCTAGGCTATCGCTTAAATCTGCGACTGCAGTAATTTCATCGACCTGAGCCACTGCCGTATTCAGCGCACTGACCCGGACCTCATACTGATTGAGTGCCGACAGTCCAGTAATGTCATAAGTTGAAGTTGCGGCAGCGATGGTGGAACTGGCAGTCGTCCACGAACCCGCGCCAGTTATATCCCTATACTCGACTTTGTTGAACTCGTGTGTAGTTTGCGCATTGGTCCAGGTCACACGGATTACCCCCGCGCTCTCTGCTGCTGCATTTACATTGGTGGGTGCTGATACTTGCATTGTTCTGTCTTACAAGGTGATTTCTTTTACGGAGTAGTAGGGCGTACCCGTGTTGAGATCGCGAAAAGCAAAGGTGGGCTTTACCTCATAAAGACCAGTTTCCAAAGGCGCGGTACCTACCTGTTCGGCTCTGATTAACGTGCGGGTTGTGCTTTCGCGTCTGTCTGACAAATCTTCTGTAAATGAGAAATAAAGAATAGACTCCGCAGTCGAAGTGGCTGCCTCTTGTCCAGCTGAATTCAAGAGCTTAGTTTGCGGTAGATACTGCGTAGATTTATTAAGTTTCGAACCTACACCCCGCATCCGCACTGCAGACTCGGTAATCCATACTCCATAACTCGCGAGATTGTTTGCGTATGGCGTTGATGGTGCTGGGGGATTACTGGTTATCCACTCTCTAACTGTCGCCGTTACTGGTTTGCGGCTGGCCCGAGTTGGTTTTACATAGGCTACGGTTCCGAAAACCCGCCTGTTAATTGGTTCAATGTCAGTGACCTCTTCAACATCATCGATTTCGGTAAGGACGGGCATCCCTGTTGTTCGGATAAACCCCTGTTGATTGGGTGCTCCTCCATCAATAACCGCTTCGTAAAGTTGCTCAGTATGCACGGCATACGCCTGTTCTTCTAGCGACACCGTTCCCGGATCTACAATATCCAAGGTAGTTGGATAGGAAAACGCATGCTGTTCTCCAATGCGCGTCGTAAAATGATAATTGTAAGTCTTGATACCCTCAAAGTCTGATTCCGCTTTTCGGGTTAAAACAGTGTTTGCCACACTTGGTTGGGTAGCAAATGCCTGAATAACAATGTCAATCGTGCCCGCTACCGGCCCCTGTGCCTCTGTTCGCCCCAGTGTGCCCGGCTCCATCCACAGCGTGCGCACACGAGCGATCCGGTCATCGCCTGCGTCGTCGTCCACTTCCGCCAAGTACAGCGTCTTGCCTCCGAAATCCAGTGTAGATACGCCCACATCCTCCTCGTCATACTCGACTGCTGTTCCGGGCAGGGCTACCTCCACGTATTCCATCGTCCGTAGTCCGCGCCGGGGGGCTTTTGCCCGCACCGGCTCCTCATTCGTCCACGTGCTCGTCAGCGTCACATACCGCTCGTAGACATACATGCCCCCCAGATCCGGCGACACATCGGCAAACACCTCCACCAAGTGCACATCCGTAAACGCCTCATTGGTGCGTACTGGTTTACTTTTACCGGTAGGTCCGGTCGCACTATCTGCCGTGGCAAACGCGGCCAACAATTCCCCCGCAACTTTATCGGAATAGACCAGCGTCTTCGTGCGCGGGCCAAACCACCGCTCTACCTGCAAGCGGTTATTGTGCAGCCGCGTGATCTTCGGCTCGCGAAGGGATTTGAGATTGGTATTGCGCAGTGCCATGGCCTCATTCTTCTACCGGCCCCACCCCATCTGTGGCACCTGCACCCGTGCTTGCACCCGGGGCTGCGTGTTCATCTGCGCGTAGCGGCGGCACAGCTCATCCAGCCGCTCGATCCCCCGTGCCTTAGCCTGGCTGGCCGCTGCTGTGTTTCCCTGCCCTGCATAATAGTCACTTGCTGCCAGCTCCACCGCTGGCTGGCGAAACACCTCGTAGACCGTTGGCGTAGGACTATCGTCCAGCCAATCCGGCGCAGCCGGTGCGTAGTGGTAGTAGACCCAGTCCGGCGCACTCGCATCCAACCGCAATTCTGTCCCGTTGAAAAACGAAGTCCGCACCATCTGCGCATGCTCATTCTCCCGTGGGTCTTCCGCCCACACACCAAAGACCGTGCGGCCATCCGAAAGATCAATACTGCGGTAGACGCTGCGCGTAACGCTGGGCGCGGGATCGTCCCCAGAAGCTGCGATCCATCCTTGATCGGGCGGGGTTTCGGTCACCACCCCAATCGATCCTGAAGTATAATACGTTACTGAACCATCGGGGTTCCTTAGTCGCCAAAGTTGGTTAAACGGTGTCGGGTCATCCAATAAGTCAATTGCGACTGTCACTCCATCGCTCTCGTATTGCGAGTATCGGGGGAATGTGTTAAAGTCTCCCCTACGTGCATAATACCCATCGACAGCTACCGTCCCCGCTCCCGAAACTACATACGCATCCGCCCGCGTATCCTCGTGCACCAGCACCTTCAGGAAATCCCACTGTGCATACTCCCAGCACTCCCTCAGCCGCATATTCAGTATGGCCTTGACATCATTGTAGTCCGCACTCGGCGGCGACTCCTGCTCAAGCCCCAGCCGGTAGAGCGTGTATTCGACAACGGAATCAAAAGTGACTGTCGGTAGACTCATGGCTTCGTTTTAATTTTAAGGACTTGCGAACAATCCAGCTCCGGTCACCGTAGCCTCCACTCCCGCGCCTACGCCTTCAAGGGCACCAGCGGCTCCTTGTGCGCCTGCTTCAATAACAGTCTGGTTAGTAGCGTTTACACTATCCATCGCATTATTAACGGTCTCAAAGGTTTTGAACGCTCCGAATACTGCCAAGCCGGACCACACGTCCACTCCCATTTCCTGAGCAGGGCTCGTCGCTGCGATGAAGTATTTGGCAAACATATCAAACGGCCAGGGCTGGCCGACTGGCACCTCTATATCTCCAAACTCATTCGGTATCTTGACCTTATTGTTGGCGTAGAACCTATCTTGATACTCGGCATAAGCATTGATAAGGATCCCATTGACCATTTCTACGTGTGCAAACTTTCGATCTGATGCTGTGAAGAAGTTAATCCAACCTTCCCACCACCCCTCGGGAGTGCTGAGTTGAGTTAAAGCCGACTGGATCATTGGAGAACCCGGGCCGTCAGGGATAAACGTCCCGCCGACCATAGTTCCAAGAAACATGCCGTCATCGTCAAAATACGGGCTGACATAAACAGGTGCAGGAGCATCTTCAGCCTGATCAGAACTTCCCAGCATCGGCGCGGATTGAGCGGGCAAATCCTGCATTTTTCCACCCACGACAGGCGGTCCTTGAACAAACGTGGGCTGCTTACTGGCGCACCCAACCAAGCCCAGCGTTGCGATACATACTAAACCTAAAATTAACGTCTCGAGTTTTCTATTCATTGGTCTTCTTCGGTTCAGATTTCGGATTGGAAAATAAGGCCAGCAACGCGCCGACTAGCGCCCCGAGCACCGGGATTGGATCTGTTGCGGCACGGTCGAGAATTCTCTGAACTACGGCAGCGGCAGCACCCACATGTTGCTGTAGCTCCTGAACGTCAGCGTTGGTTTCTACAAACACAGGGTTATCTAAGAACTCTTGAGTTTCGTTGTATAAATTCGTCGCTGTGGCTTCGGCGTTCGAAATTACGTTCTTCCCCCAGACCGCCAATTTATCTTGATACTCTTCCAAGACCGCTTGCCCGTCTACCATCTCAAAGCTCCGGTAAATTCTTAACTCACCGTCCTTAGCGATTTCGGTCTCTCTGACCTTCTGTTCCACCTGAGTGGTTGCAGGAACGGGCATAGCCTCCACAAAAACCGGCTCAGGTTTTGGAGCTGCCTCTAAAACGATAGCAGGAGGATCATTCAATAGATCCTGTTCAGTAGGTTGCGCTGGGTCCGACGCGAGCAAGGCTACTACTGAGCCCACACCCACAGTAGCTCCACTGCGTCCTGTGTAACGGTGGGTTAATCCTTTTACAATTGGCTCTTTCACCTTCATGTCGCTACCTCCCATCGGCCTTCTCCGGTCCCAAGAATCAATCGATACCAAGGCTGAAAGATGATTAGCCCGAGTTTCTGCCGAAGTGTTTGAATCTTGCTAACCGTCTCATCCACAGGCCACGCCGCTAGCATGTGAGCGTATATCCTGGCAGCTTCAACGATCGAAAGATTCAGATAGACTTTCTTTGCCTCCGAGATCACTTCCCTCATCACATTCTGACCGTGCCTCGGATCAAAGACCGTCACCAACAACTCCCGGTGCTCTTCTTCAATCCAATACACCAGTGTCTTCCGGCCCATTCTGTCGTGTTTGAAGGCGGCCGCGATAACACCTTCCAGGAGCCTGTCGCCGACTACCTTCTTGAGCAGTTTTCCGATTTGTCTAGTCCACCATCCTTCTGCTTGTGGTGACGGATAGGACGCTCCGTCCGACGCGGCTCCAGGCCAGTCCACCCACAACCGATTGTGTCGGTCAATGAAGGCTGAGGGAGCATCAAGAACATGCCCATTTTTGACTCTTCCCCGAACGGTCCCATCCGGCAATACCCAATGGACTTTCGCGGGGGAACAATGCAGATCAGTCAGCCATACATCGCGCCTTGCAGCTTCAGATCGGGCCTTTTGTAGCCTGCGTTTTCTGACTACTTCCGGCCTCATGCCAGACCCTTCTTAGGGGCGTGATTCTGCCCGGTGTAGTAGCGGTTCAGGAAGTTCTCCCACGGCACATGAAATCGTCCTCTGTCGCCTACGTGCTCATCCCATGATCCGAGCAAAGTGACCATGATCCTCGAATCGGGGAAACGACTAAGGTTTTCAACGACTTCTCGGTGCCAGTAACCAGGCTCATTGCGGCTCCGGTAAAACGCCTGACCCCTGATCCCGGTTCGCCTCACCTGCGAAGACCGCATGTCCCCCACGGGTATTTTGGTAGATACCCAAATCGGTAACCGCTCCAGCTTGATCCACTGTAACCACATCCGCAGAGAGTAATTGGTTCCGGGGGCGAACTGCCCCGCCTCGTCGGTAAACGTGGGCATTTTGTAATACCCTAAATCGAGTTTGATCGAGCTGTCTTTGTAGTCGGCAGGTGGAGCTTCAAAGACACTGTCAGGCTCCCAAAACGAAGAAGATCGAAGACCCACTTCCTTCATCCCTTCCATCATTTGGCGGGAAGTCATTCCCTCATCCTTATCAAGTCGCCCAAAGTGATTACGGATCGCGTTGTAGGCACCCTCACGGGACAAACCACTTGGACCCTCTCCCGGCCAAAACCGACCATAAAGCATGTCGATTCCATTGACTCCTGCATGGAGAGTGCAGGACGAGCGACGCCCTTGATTTGACGCTTTGACTCCAAACTCCCCGAGTCCAGGCATCGCCAGCATTTCATCGATTGAAAGGTTGGCCGCTGCTCTACTCATGTTTGGCAGATGGTCCCGAGGATCGGGCTCATCCATGATGGACTGCGGCGTATGCAGCAAAATCTCTGAAAGGTCTTCGCTCATTCTCCTACGTGCTCGACGATTTTCACCCGATCCCAGGTCCGTTGCTGTAGATCCACAAAATCGTATCCGTGGAACTCCGACGCCGCTTGCAGCTCGATCAACGGTCTTTCGGTAGGCGGTTCCGCGAAGAAACGTTCTTTTGTCAGATATTCTCTATCGTCTGTCAGAAAGAGCCAGTTCAACGCAGTCGTTCGCACCAGCTCGTTCTTATTAACGACACCCCTTTGGCTACTGTTGGTCGTGGCACAGCCAAAGACCACCAAGCAAGAGGCGACTAAAATCAGTTGCTTCATAGTTCGCCGAAAATAGCCTCCCTTAGCTCTGGAATTTGAGTCCGATCATAAGGCTCTGTCGCCCGCTTGAAATCGGCCATCGTCCAGAAATCGTCCGTCGCTACTTGAACAAAGTAATCGAACTTTTCCGGGGAAAGCTCCCACGCCTGCCAACCGAATTTGAGCAAGCCCTTTGGTATAACTGTGCGCGTCTCAATGGCTAGAACTGCAGGCTCTGGCCAATCGACCTCGGTCATTCCAAACCGATCTTCGGGAATCCTAACATCCCACGTGGGATCGGTCGGGTAGGCGATCTCAGTTGCGGTCGCGCTGACCGTAAAGGCTAGCAGCAAGAGAGTCATTAGTGTTTTCATGGTATTAGTATTTTGTGATTTGTCCGTTGAGTAATCGGTTCTTCTCCCACTTTTCCTTCCAAGTGAGGGTTTCTGCCGGGACCGCGTAATCGACACCCAATGCCACCCGCGCTACAGGCACCCGCGAAGGTTGATACATGCTGAGAACGTCGATCTTCTCCCGGTCAGTCCAACCCTCCTCTTCGGCTGTCTGGACGAGATATTCAATCTCGCTGTCCGGCAGTGCGAAGCGAACGGATCTTACATTAAAAATGACACCGAAGAACGTCCACGCCTGCCGGGTGGAAATAGTCACCCCCTCGTCTTCGGCCGGGATTTCCCCTAGAGGCTCATACGTCCGGTAAAACGTTGTAATCGGCGTATTGTTGTCGATTTTAAAGACCGTCCGGACCTTATCGTCGATGAGCTCACCGGTATAAAAAGCGGGTTGGTCTGCAAAGGTGGAGGCAAAAGCCAGAATGAAGCTGGCGATTAGTGTGATGTTTTTTAGTTTCATGGTCTTTGTTGTCTGGGTTCAAAATAGGAGGCTATCACCGCGACATCGCGTTTGATGTCTGCCAGATCGTCTTTAAGAAGATCCCTTTCCCGCTCCGCTTTTACATCGGATTGGATCAGAAGAAGTTTTTCCTGTTCCATCCTTGCGAGGTCGCGACGGATCTCGGAAACCGATGAAGCCGAAGTTTGATTCAGAAGGTTTACTTTTGCTTCTACCGCAGCTAGTTTCTTCTCGTAGTTGTGGACCAATACAAAAACCGCCAAGAGTGTGGAGAGCAGCCCAGTGACTGCACCACTCACTATATTTGTCCAGAAAGGTTTCATTCTTATTCAGTTGGAAATTTGGACAACATCTCTTGTCTTACAGACTCTAGCTCAGGAGGAACCGTCGCGCCTTGTATTAGGATTTTGGCTACCTCATAGTCGCCCCTCTCAATAGCGTCCCATACAGGCCGCCGCAAAGGTTCAAAATTGGCTCGAATCAGCGCAGGCTGATTATCCAGCAAAGCCTTTAGTTGATCTGTAAGTGGCAGCTCAGGCGGAGGTGGGATAAAAGCCCAAGCGGCGGCAATCTCAGCCTCCGTGAGAACAAAAGGAGTCGTGGTTACAGTCGGTTCGTCGCCTTCGACGTCCGAAGGAGTCGTGACGATGACGGTCAGCGTCAGAGCCTTACCGTCCCATGCGGTTGTTGCACCTTCCGGAATAGTCACACTTGCTGGCAATGGCTTGGGATACATCCCGCCCCTGCCCTCTACCCGAAAATGAATGGCGTTGGCGTCGACGTGAACTAGAATTGGTTGTTTCATCTTAGGTTAGACTCGGATCGAGGACGATGTAATCGATGCGGACAGCGAGATTGGTCGCTTCTGAGTCGGAGGCGGTTAAGGCGACATTAGGGCGCAATGAAGTTAGGGCGTTCGAATCGGCCATATCTAAGGCAAACGTATTGCCCCGAACCACCGACGATTTTCCTGCCATGTTTAGAGTGACGGTGTCGCCTGTGAGTTGACCGGCTCCCCCAGTGGTGAGCTTCACATCGAGAGTGCCCGTTACCTCGGCTGTATTTTGATTCCAAATACTCAAACGCGTCAGCATAGCCCCCTCTGGCAGAATCGGACGGAGCGACGAGATCAGATCCACGTTGCCCGCGCCAGCGTTGTAGGCGTCGACATTCGGCTCAATTATATAGCCGCTCGCTTTGGGATCAGTCCAAACGGCACCATTCTCGCTAAGTAGTGCGTAGTTTCCGTTTCCGGAGAGATCAGGCACGTAATAGCCCGTGCCCATTGAGAAATCGAGGGCAGTGAGTGCACCGAGTTTCTTTACTGTGAAATCACTGATCGTCAGTGCTGTTGCTGAGGAACTCGCGAAACGGACGATGGGGTTTTCCGTTTCGCGGAAAAGATTGGTGAATCTTACTGAGTAATCACCTGTGCCTGTAACAGTGATAATTGTCGCATAGGACCCAAACGTAACCGTATCAAAAATAGTAAGATCGACATTGCCACCGCTGTGAGCGTCTACGCTAAAACTAATCTCATACTCGGCTCCCAGGCGGATGTTGTCCGGCACTAACCTCGCGTCCGTGGACCCTCCCGAGTCAGTGGCCTCAAATCCTGTAATGTCAGTAGAGGAGAAAGTATCCCACGTATTACTTTGATTGGACCAACTAGATGCTCCATAAGTGACCGTCTCTTTCTTTAATGCCGGATTCCGTGCCAGAAACTCTTTAAGGCCGATCTGTGCCAGACCGTCATCATTGGAATTTGAGAGTAGATCGAGGGCCGTCAGAGACGTGTCAAAAGGTGCAAATTCAGAAAAACCGCCGTTGATAAAATGCGAGCCACCCCGACTACCGAGAACGACGTTCCCGGAAGAAACGCCGCTGAATGCTGCAGACACCGTGTCCGCAAGATCGCCGTCAACGTAGATCAAAAGGTCGTCTACTGATCTCTCAAAATAAAGATGATAGGTTTTTCCAATTTCTGGCAACCAGTCTACATTGATGTTCGCCGATCCTAGTCTGCGGACTACAATTTGGTCATCCTCGTCCCAAAAACCGAACAGGAAGTTTCCCGATCCGCCGACGCTGAGAATTTGAGCAAATGTATCTGCAGCACCCAGCGTGAATTTAAACGCAAGGCTGTCGCCGTCGTCGCCCCACGTCGTGCGTGTATCGATCTCGCCGCTAACCCCATCCAGCCAAACTCCGCCATCCCGAGCGCGGGTGTTGAGGTCGCTCGTGAGACCAGTAACATCGGTTTGCGGAATAGAGTCTCCCGGCTGCAAAGCACTATCTGCTTTCGTCCCTTGAGAGGCTGAAGCAGCTCCGATCGCTGTTCGTATTTGGGCTTGCTCTCCACTCGACGGCGGATCGCCTACAGGTGTATTTCCAAGATCAATACTCATATTTATTCCTCATCAAAGTTAAACGTCAGGGCCTCACCGTTGTAGACAATGGCTTCGCCGTTATAGGTGAGTGGACCGCTCCGAAAGACGGCCGCTCGGATTCTTAGCAATAGTCTACGGGCTCTTTTAAGCGGAGGTAACATGGCTTCGTTCAGTTTCCGGTTATCAGTTCTTTAGTTCACCGTTTCAAAATCTGCGTGAATTGCCGCAATCTGCGGATCAGTTCGGATCATCTGACCGCAGATAAACCGTCAAAACGATCCCACTCGCCGTAAACGTGTTGCCTCCGGTGCGATCAATCAGGGCGGCATAGAGTGCCCCGCCTCCTGCGCCAATCGGCTTTGCCAGTTCCACATCGGCTAGCTGGCTATTGACCAAGTCCGCGTAATCGCTAGCCGCAACTTGCTGCACCGCCACCACTTTCTCTGCCGCCGCATCGCTCGCACTCACCGCGCTCCCAGCCGTGCCCAAAGAGGTATCGTCCTCTAGCAGCACCACATCCAGTGCAGCCCCATTATGGTCTTTGTCCAGCACCGTGATTCGCTCCACCGTGCCCTTCCATCCAGGTGGCAAGACAGTCAATTGCGTCGTAGCGCACAGCACATCCCCCGCAGTCGTAGCGTTCGTATCGAGCACCGGCACCACCCGGCAATCCCGTATCTTAAAATTTCCAATATGATTCATCGTTTTCCTTGGTTTCCCAGTTTTCGGTTTGCCCGCCGTAGCCTTGCGCGGAGGCGGGTTTTCGGTTGGTTAAATTCTAGATCACTTTTTCCATTAAGTTTTCCGTGCTATCCGTGAAATCCGTGGTTAGAATCCGGCGTTGTGTTTGGCAGCTCGAAACCCAGCCTCAGTGGGTATTTCGATCCCGCTTAGGTGCACAGGCGCACCCGCATCATCGATCTGCGGCCGCAGCGCATCATTGCGCTTCAATTCCCACGGTAGAAAATCCGGGTCATCCCACACGTTCTCCATGCGCTCCATGCGCCCCGCATCGGCCTCACGCTCCTCAAACATCCGCTTGAAGTAGTAGCCGCTGGAGATGTTGGCCCCCGGCATCGCCAGTAGCTCCCCATTCTTGCCCCGTGTGGGTCGTTGTCCGCCCACCTGTTGCACTGCCCCCGCCGCAATGATCTGCTCGGCTTCGGCTAGAGCGCGCTTCATCAATACCTCGTTGTCCAAGTTCTCGAGAAAGATCATCAAGTCCTCCTCGGGGATATTGTGGAAGGTAAACATGCCAGTGGTCGATAAGGTCTGCGCCCGGCCCCGCAAACCCTGAAATAGGGCCGGGCGACAAACCAACTGATGATGCTCGGCTCCGTCTTACTGATGCGGGCCGAAGTGGTTGAGATCGGCCACGCGCACATACAGGGCCACCTCGCCCGTATCGATGTCGGCAAGAGCCTTGCCACTCATCGAGCCAAACGCGAAGTCTACCGTATCGGCTGCATTGTAGGCATAGCCCACACTCAGCCCGGCCGCGTAGTCGATTTCCGTGCCGTTGACGTTGAGCTGTGTCGCCGCCAGGTAGCGGTCGGCATCATCCCCATCGCCAATCGTCAGCGTGGTCGAGTTAAAGGCCGCATCGTCCGCATCCTGAAAAGGGATGACTAGGCGCATGGCGACCAGTTGAAAGAGGCTGCCGTCTACTACTGCCAACGTCACCGTCTGCGCGGTGTTGTTCGTAGTCTCCGTCAAGTCCTCGTGATCGATGCTGATCAAGTGCGTTGCCCCCAGGGCGGTACGATCAGCAGGTGGTAGTGGTGAGATATTCATTTCTCTGGAATCTTAGTTTCTATGGTTAGTGTTTTCCCGGCTTCACCCTCGACCCCGGTGTGGGGCGGCCGTAGAGAAAGGAGGGTCTACGGCACGGCCCCACGGGGATCTCAGGTTGGTGAGAAAATCAGTTCAATCGCTCCCCGGCTATTAGGTGAGTGCGGCAGGCACATGCTTGATCATGCCTGTAGGATCGCAGCAAAGGGCCGCACACATATCAATGTGCCCGTCTTCGCCACCCCCGCGCTTGGCAAGCGGCTCGTGGCTCGGCTCCCAGCCGAAGCGATACTCCGCGCAACCTTCGTGCCATCCGATCATCGAGAAAGCACCCGTGTATTTTCCGGGGCTAATCTCGCGGCGTGAAGACGGGGAGCGTTCCCACAACAGGTTGCGGCTCTTGTGCACTTCGACGCGGCCGCCATCGCAGACGAGCACGTTCACAACGGCATTCAGCACCTTGCGCTCTTGGCTTGCGTCACTGCTAAACCGACGGATGTAGGAGAAGTTAGGATCGCCACTGTCCAGCACAGTCCAGTTGCTTACCTTCTGCTTCCAGAAAATCCCGGCGATTGCCGTAAACTTTCCTTCCCGTCCGGTGGCATCGTGATGCTCATTCAGAAGACCTTGGAAAGTTTCCTCGTAGAACTCATCGTGATTCACCGTGCTGATCTGCCCGGCAGGTGTGCGGTAGAGCGGGTCCACCGGCTTGACTGCCTGCGCAGTCGACTGGCACCAGCGGAACATCCCGCGTGTCTCAGAGCCTTTGCCACCCACGCCTTCCAACCGCGCCTCGGCATCGTCACAAGTGATTTGGTCGAAGGCCGTTTTGATCGCCTTCTGCTTCTTCGTCAGCACGCGGAGGTATTGCTTGCCCTTGCCGATTCCGGCTTGGTCTACAAACGTGTTGGCTTTCTTCCCCACGCTGATCAACTCGTCCAGCATGTGGTTGGGCGACTCCAGAATCCGGTAGTTGTCTTCCTCGGTTGCGCCTTCGGTCGGCGTATTGTCCAGCACACCCTCCTTGCTGGCCGTGTCTCTGTCGTCAATCGGGTATTGGGCGATTGGGTTGCTTAAAGGGTCTCCCTTCGGCAACAGTGAAAAGGCTGGCGTCTCCTCCGCATCCACCTCAATCAATCGATTAAGATAGTTGGGATGCACCCCTGTCGTTACATTTTGTGCCGGTCTTGGCATAGTGTCAGTCTCCTGTGTTTAAGTGGTTGTTTACTTGGTATGGTTAGGAGACCGATCCGTTGATGATCCGCGCGCTTATCCGGCGCGTAATGCAGCGGCAAACTCTTCGTCAGTCATGATTGCGTTGCGGGCAGGATCTGGTGATCGGGCGGGCGATTGCGTCGTCTTCGGCACGGGCGGTGGCTTGGTCACGCTCTTGGGCTTTTCTGCGGGGGGCACTTTCTTCCCCTCGGCAATCGCCCAGGCATCTTTGCCATGCTTTTTCAGTAGGCTTTGGCCCAAGGCGATCTGCACCGCTACCTCGCGGTAGTCTGCCTGTGCCTTTACCTCCGGGCGTTTTGCCAGCACCTCATTGACCGCACGGGAGAGCGGGCTACCCCGCTTGGCGAGATCCGGCAACACCTTGCCCACCTCCGCCTCTTTCTGACGCGCCTCGGTCAGCCACTGCTTGCGGGCCGGTAGATCGCGCTGCAAACGCTTGTCTACCACAGCCAGCCGCTTGCGTTGCTCGACCTCCGTCATCGTGCGCTTACCACCCTCGGCAGAGGGATCGGCGATCTGGAACGATTCCGGCTTGGCCATCAGCTCTTGCCGCAGATCCCAAAGCTCGTCTTCGATCTTGTTCAGCGCATCGGTCGTGGTCACATCCGCATAGGGATTCGCCTCGGAGTAGGCCGGGGCAGACTTTTCGGCGCGCAGCTCGGTCAACTCATTGGTCAACCGCTCTACCTCATCGCTCTGTCCGCTGGTACTCTCACGCAGCTCCTCCAGCTCACCTTTATACTCCTCCGCCTTGGCTCGTGCCTTATCGCGGGCCTTCTTTACGATGGCCCCCACCTTCTCGTGCAGCTCCTCGGGTATCTCCGTCAACGCCTCTGGCGAGTCGTCTTCGGCCTCCTCCGTTTCATCTGCGTCGGCGTCCGCTTCCGGCCGCCCGTTCACCAAATCCTCACCCTCGGCAACCGGCGTTTCATCCTCGCTGGTTTTCTCGGGATCGGTCTTCGTTTCTTCCGAAGCAGGGCTTTCCTCCTCCGGAGCGCTGTCTCCAACGCCCAACTCGGCCAAAAGGGCCGCGTCGTTCTCAGCATCACTTAACGCGGTTTGGGTAGGGGATTCCGCTGCCCCCGGTGATGCGACTGGTTCTGTGATGATTTCTTGTGTCATGGCTTAACCCTCCAAGTAGGTAAGCCCCACCAATCACAGCGAAAACACCCTTAGCAATACCCCGCCTGCACAAACCACACGAAACCACACGAAACCACACAGTTACACCCCGATCAGGAGGGGAAGAAGTTGGAAGTTAGAAGGGGGGGAAGTTTGAAAAGCTAGTCGACCAACTTGCTCTTAGAAAAATGATCATCTATGAACGTTTGCCATTTCTCATTCCTACGGTCTAACTCGTCAGCGATCCACCGAAGGTGGTGAGACGCAAAGTGACCATTATGCGAGACGTTAGGCCACCAGTATACATATCCATCAACCTCTGTAACAAACTCTCTGCGGGTATCTAGTTTTTCGATAAGGTAAGAACCATTGGGTAAAGAGGAACCACTGGTTTGCTGGCCGGGCTTAAATCCGTAAGTGCCTCGGTGATCTGGTATGCTTTCGTCGTTCCTAGTGCTCATTACAGTGATCGCTTTACTGATTGTTATCTGCGTTCATCTTTGTCCATCCATGCAACCCCGCCTTCTCCGCGTCTTAGCGTCTTTGCGTGATTCCCTGAATTTCCGCGCCCTGATCTTTCACTTCTCCCTTCAAACTTAAAGTTGGAAGTTCGACGTTGAACGTTAAACGTTCGCCATCTCTTCCCGTTTCAAACTTCCCCCCCTCACCCTCTTGACCTGCGTAGCCTTGGCGAAGCGGGTTCAAACTTTTGACCTGCGGAGCTTCATGCGAAGCAGGTTCTACGCTCCATACCCTCTAGGCCGATGCTCCACCGCCTTCATCCCCTTACTCTGCCGCCACAGCTCCACGATCTTATCCTTCGCTTGCCGTATCCGCGCCGCTGCAAGGCTACAGGCGGCCGCTGACTCCAGCTTACCCCCTTCGGCATCGTCCTCGCCATCCTTGCGCACAGCCTCAACCGCACGGTCAATCAACGCCAGGCACGCTCCCAGCGGCCCTTCCTTGGTGTCCGCATCACTCAACGCAGCCAGCAACGTCTCATCATTCCAACGCGGGTTGATCCCCGCACCCAGCAAATGATTCTGCTGCGTCAGCAAATGGATCTGCTTCGCGGCTTTTTCCCTTTCCTCTATAGTGCGCTCAACAAACTCTTCCGCCGCCTTCCGCTCCTTGTCGCAAGCCGCATCAGCCTTAGCACAATCCCGCTCCAACCGCCGACACCGATTCACCAGCTCCTCAGCCGTCCACTCCTCATAAGGCTTCCCCTCACTCATAACTTCACTCAGTTGTTCAGTTCCCAGTTTTGAACTTCTCGGTTATTTAGTGTTCGACGTTCAAAGTTAAACGTTCGACGTTCGCCATCTCTCCCCAACTTCCAACTCTCGACCTGCGTAGCCTTGGCGAAGCAGGTTCACCCTTCCAACGACACCCCAACTCTCCCTTCCTGCGGCCGTATTTGCTGCTGCCCATACACAAACTCCAGATGGTCCCGATACTTCATCAGCATCTCATTGCGCGGGTCGCCCTCATCCACCGCGATCCCCCGCAGCACTGGATTGCTTTGCAACTGCCCGTTCAAATACTGCAACCGCATCGTCGCATTCATCCGGTCGGTAAACGTTGGCTCCTGCCCGCTCACAATATCGCCAATCGCATCCTTAGTCTCGCGCAGCTCCATCTCACTCCCCTGCTCATCGCTGCGCACCAACAGATTCGCCCACGCCGGATCGATCATCTGATAGCCCAGCTTCACCAGCGCATTGCTATCGGTGATCTGGTTGCGGTCCAGTGACGTAGCAATCTGTCTGACTGCCTCAAACTTCTTTTGCGCCTTATCCGGGTCCAGCACCGCAGGATCAAACGCCACCGCCACATCAAACTGCCCCTGAATCTCCTCCCGGCTGATCCGAAACGGCTCCCCCTCGGCCGCCGTCACCCTCGTCACCGTAGTCTCGGGCAAATACAACTGGTCGAGCTGTAACGTTCTCCGCAACAATTCTGCATACGGCGTCCCAAACTGGTCCGTCAAATGTTCCTGATTGAGCTGCACGATCATATCCGGCACCTCCGCATCCGGCTGCCCCGTAAACCGGTTGGCCTCGCGCTCAATGTCGCGTTGCAGCTTCTGGCTTACCGCCGTCAGATTTTGCGGGGGCTTCATCCATTCCGTGCTCCCCGCCTGGCTCTCGTAGAGCGGCATATCCGGCCCGATAATCAGCGGGATATTCATATCCCGCACATGCCGCCGCACCGGAGGCATGATTGAAATCGCCGCATAGTTCTGCTCGTTATCGCGCAAATTCTTCTTCTCTTGCTGGTAAGTGTGGATCCACAGCGGCAAGCCCTCACTCTCGACCAGCGGCCGCTCCTCATCCCAAATCGTGTAGTCGATCCCCGGCAGCATCGCCGTGCCCTCGTCGATCAACTCCTGCGAAGCCACCAGATACTCATCCTCTGCCGCCATCGACCCCTTCACATGCGGCGAAAGCACCGTCTCGTATATTCCCGTCACCCCCTCGTCGTCCACCGCACGGTGGCGAAACGTCATCACCTCATACAACCCCTTGCGATCATACTCATAGGCAAACGCACTCCGCCTGTGCCCATTCCACCGCGTCCGCCCATAAGCCGCACTGGCCGAGTAATTGTCCAACGAGTAGGTGGACGCCGCCCCCGCATGGTTCCACAACTCCTCGACAAAACTTGCGTCCCAGTCCTTCTCCGCCGCCCGCGCCTCTACCTCACTCCGCGACAGCCACTCCCGTGTGCCCATCCACCGCGCCGTGCCCGTATGGTCGGCCTCGGCCGGGAGAAATACATGCTCAAACGGACGGTAAGCCCGCCACTCCGGGTGGTCTGCCACCGTCCGCAGCTCCGGCACATGCGCCTCGCCCCTCTCCCGCAATGCCTTCGCATACTTGCGCGCCATCTTCTTCTGCGTGATACCCGGAAAAAGCGTCATCAACCACTCCTCCAGCCAACCATCTCCCGTATCCTCAAGCACCGCCGTTTGAAACGCCTGGGCCATCTCCTCCTCGGCTACCCGCCTTTCCTCGACATTCTCTATTTCCGCCCCAGTGCGCACCAGCAAAAGTGCCAGCACATCCTCACGGCTCACCCGCCGCCTGCACCGGGCCTCCGCCCGTGTCCAGCCCAGCCCCATGATCGACCAACCATACAGCCACGCCCAGTTTACCCACAGATTGCACTCCCTCGCCGCATTGGGGATCTGCGTCCTCATCTGCCAATCCAAAAGCAACTGCGCCTGTCGCGCCCTTTGAAAGTCAAACCCCTCCGTACCCTGGATGCTCACCATCCCGCGCCGCTTCACCGCAAGGGCCACCTTTACGCACTCGCGCACCTTCTCGGCTGCCAACCGTATCCGCGTGTCACTGCTGTTCTCCCAAGGGAAAGGCGGCTCCTCATCCCCCGGAAACGCATGCTTCAGCCCATCATCCGACTGCCCCGGCCAGATACACCACGCCGTCTCCTCAGCCAACCGGCAATTATCCGCCCAACCATCCGCATGCTGGATCGCCTGCTCCAACTCATCAATCAACGCACCCCCCAGCACCCTGCCCTTTTGGAGCACATCAATCTCCGAATGTCCGATACTCATAACCTTCCCTTACCCATGGGTTTTCCGTGCGCTGTGTAGTTACTCTTTCATGCGACAAACCCTCTACCGGGTGCAAAACAAAGCCTCCCCATCCCAAAGACTCCCACCCAAAGCAACCCCTCAGCCGCACAAACCACACGAAACCACACGAAACCACACAGTTTCACCCCGATCAGGGAGAGAAGTTTGAACCCGCTTCGCATAAAGCTACGCCGGTCAAGAGTTTGAAGGGTGAAGTTTGAAAAGCTACTCGATCAACTTGTTCTGTGAAAGAATTTCTTCGCCTATTTTGATTTCGGCACACAGTTGCGCGTATTTGGCTCGATAGTCCATTCGCGGCTCATTTTTCCACCAGTGATTTTCAGCACGGAGTTGGCGAGTGTTATCTAAAAGGTTTTCAAGAAGTCTCACGGGCACAGAACAAGTCGGAGTAGGACAACTCCGCTCGCGCTCCGTTGTCTCGGTATCATTAGTGTTTTCTTTGCTCATAGCTATTCGTTACCTCTCTGTGTTGTTTCCGCACCTATCCTCATTGTTATCTGCATTTATCCATGTCCATCCATGCAAAACAGCCATCTCCGCGTCTTGGCGTCTCTGCGTGATTCTTGCCATCTCTTCATCCTTCAAACTCTTGACCTGCGTAGCCTTGGCGAAGCGGGTTCCCACTCTTGACCTGCGTAGCTTTATGCGAAGCAGGTTCTACCTCCCCAACCCCAACTCCCGCTCGATCTCTTCGGGCACATACTTCGCCTGCTTACACTCCCCTACAAAATGCTTTTTGATCGTCTCCGCTTCGACCATCTTCCGCACCTCATCCACCGAAATCCCCCACTCCTCCAGCCAATTCACCATCACCCCCCACCGCACATAATAAGGCGCAGGCAACTTCGGTTTACTACGAATTTCACTCATATCGCTTCACTCCTATTCTTTGTGTTCTTCATGTCCTTCGTGGTTAAAAATTCCGAGTCACTTAACGTTCAAAGTTAAACGTTCAACGTTCAACGTTCAAAGTTCGCCATCTCTCCCCATCTCCCGCGTCTCTGCGTCTCTGCGTGACCCATTTCCCATCTCCCCATCAGTGTTCATCTGTGTCCATCAGTGGTTAAACTTTCCCATTCGACTGGCCTTCGACGGCCCTGCCTCATCCGCTCGCCGCATCCCGCCACCTGCGCCCGCGCGCATCCCATAGCCCCGTCCACTGTATCCCCCTTGCCGTCCATCATTCGGCACATAGCACGGATCATCCATCAGCAGATACCGCAGCGTATCGATCGGATCTTTCGTCGCCTCCTTGTCGCCGCCCATACTCGTATACACCTTAAGCGCAAACAGCAGATTCTGGCAGTCCTCGCAAATGAACAACTTCGGCCCCAACTGCACCGCCCGCAGCGGATCCTCCTCCGTCAAAAACTCATCCTTCCAGCCCAGCCCATCATTGATCAAGTCCAGCCCCTCATCGACCCCCTTCCCGCTCGCCTGTTCAAAAAACAACCCAATATCGGCCATCTCCTCAAGTAGAGTAGTATTTTCGGAATACGCCTTATAGTTGCGGATCGCCACCGGCCGCGAATCGATCTTCCTCTGGTAGATCCGCTCGCGCGTTCCGTTGCTCTCGCGCCAATCCTCCACCGGCTTTCCACTGCGCACATCCTCCCAACCCTCAAGCCGGGCAATCTCGTTTTTGTATTCTCCCAGCGTCAGACCAAACCCCTTCTGCCCCGGCCCCGGCACCCCGCCAAACTTGTGCGTTTTGCTCGACCCCGTCTCCGCCCACGCCCCAGGAAACCCAATCCCCGGCACCGGGATCCGCGCACAAGGCCACTCGCGGTAAACCCACCGCCGCTCCTCCGCATCCACCCGACACCAAAGCATAAACCAATTCCGACCCCGCCCACACGGATCCACATACTGATAATTAGTCCCCACCTCCGGCAACCTAAACACCCCTCTCCCTCCTAATCCTAATCCTAATCCTAATCATAATCGTAATCACCATCCGAAAGAATCCATTAACGTTCGACGTTCGACGTTCGACGTTTAAAGTTCAACGTTCGCCATCTCTTCATTCTTCCCCAATCCGCGTTCATCCATCCCCATCCATGCAAAACCGCCATCTCCAAAATCCGCGTCCATCCGTGTAATCCGTGGTTAAACATTCTCTCCTATCACCGATTCAAACACATGCACCCTCTCATCCAACCGCGGAAAAAGGTTCATTTCCTGCTTCTTCGCATACCCCCGTATACGGATCGCCCGCGTCGCATCCGAGTCACCCGACAACAAATCCACCAGATTTTGGTAACTGTTCCGGGTAGGGTAGGGATTGTATATCGTAGGAAAATAAACCACAGCCTTACGCGGCTTTGCCGGTTCTCCCTCCGGTGCGCCAATCTCAACCAACGGAAGCATTCTCGGCTCCCGCAACTCAATCGCCATCTCTTCCAACACCACCGTAGCCCCATCGCGAAACCAAGCCACCACATCCGAATAGCCATGCTTAGGAGTAAATCCCAGCACCCCCGCAGCCTGTCTCCGATTCAAGCGTAAGCGCAGAGTCTTCAACAAAGGCAACGGAATCAACTCATCCGCTGCAAAACCGATAGCCCTTCGCTCCAGCTTATCGCCCAGCTCTCCCCCCTCAAACGAATCCTCTTTCTGCTCATAGTTGCGGTGCCAAATTAGCCCCCCTTTTGGCCCCGTAGCTTTCCCATCAGGAAACCCCGTTTGCTTTTTATAACTCACATACCCCACCTGCCCCTTGCCCGTGGTTCTCCAGTTCTCCGGCAGGTATTTCCAAGTCCGCGTCTGGTGATAGGTAATACTCATTGGGTTCGTCTCATGCAGCACCCACCCCTCATACTCCTCAAACTTGTCTGCGTGCTGCACCACCCGCTTCAACATCCACTCCGTCTTTCCTCCCGCATTCCCTCCAACCACCATCACCAACTGGTAAGGCCCCTCATCAATCGCCCTCTCCAAACTTTCCGACTCGAGCCAACGCCCCAGCCCATCGTAAACCTCCGGCCGCCAAGCCAAAGCCCGTATCTCCGCAATCTTCCGGCGAAACGTCGCCTTATCGATAAACCCCGCCAGCACATCCGCCAGCAACCAAGTCGGCAGCTCAAATCCGTAGTTCAGCGGATCGGTCAACTCCGCATGGATCGCCGCATTCCGCTGCGCCACATACTCCGCCAGCTTCTTCTCTCCATGCTGCGCCAAAATCCCCGCCGCCATCTCCTGATTAAACGGCAACACCGGATGCTCCGGCATCAAAGGCTTCTCAATCAAAGTCTGCGTCATCCGCAACCTCCGGTTGCAATCTCAAATCTCAAATCCAAAATTTCAAATTCCATCTCACCCCCCGGAGCATCGGCAGGTTTACCCGCCGAAGCCTTGTGCGAAGGCTGGGTCAAGCCGATGATCCCCCGCCTACGCGCCGCATAAAACGCGCTCCAAGTCCTAAGCCCAGGCACCACTCGACCAAACACCGAAACCGCAATCCGGTTGGCCCGATCCCCCTGCCGAATCACATACTCCACCGAGGCAAAGTCAGGCCTAGTGACACGCTCCACCATCAGCAACTCACCCAGCATCGGCGGATAGTCAGGCGTAGGCCCAGCCATCCTCTTCTTAGCCTGAACTTCCTGCGACCGTTTCCCCATCCGCGAACACTGGGCACGCAACGCCTCCCTCTTCCTCTGTCGATATCTTTGCAAAGTTAGGATATCAACTTGTTCTCGGAAAGAAATCCATTTAGCTTTTTCAGGAGCCTCTCCGATGCAGTGGCCTCTTTGCCTGTGTTTAGATCGCAGTAAAGGTCAGCCCATATCGCCACACACATCCTAAGAGTCTTTCGACTTTCCTTACAGTCGATGCCTTCAGCTATGTCGTTGCTCACCTTGTAAGCTATCTCCTTTTGTTTTTCAGTCCAGCGGTCAGCCATCCGAGAACCATACGGTTCGATCAATTCGTTTCCTCGTTCCTCGTCACTCATCATAGACCTTTCCGTTCTGCGAAGAAATTCGTTGATCGAAGTATTTGTAGCGACGCGGTTTTACATAGACTACGCCACGACCACCGCACACTGAGCACCACATGCCCTGCGTGTCTTCTCCGTGGCATTCCGGGCAAATGTAGGCTACAGAACCAGGCAGTTGAGAGGAACGAGCTACCCTTCCGGCCTCATAACCTGTATCGTCTCCCGGTTTCTCAATAGCAGGATTACCATGCTTGGTCACTTTCATTGCTCGTCCCTCACTTCGGCGTTATCTAAATGAAGAGGTCTGCGGTATATCATGTGTCCCATCGGTTTTGGGTCGCTCGCTGGTGTTCCAACCCTGCAAGTGCTTACCTCGTCCCAATCCCCATCGCCCTCATGCCCATCTCCCTCCGGCGAGAGTTGTTGGTCGTATGAGCGAATGATTTCACCCTTCTCTAGTTGTCTGTAGTTTTCCCAATCAGTTTTCATATTAGTTATTTCGTCGTGTTAAGAAATTAGAACGCCTTCGGCGCGAGTGCGCTCAGCGTTATACAAATGAAGGTTCGAGCCAGCGGATCGGCTTGCCAGTCTCTTCGGCGTAGGCGACTTCGGACTTCGTAGAGTTTCCGATATAGCCCCCTACGTTCAGAACATAGACCTCATCGGCTAGATCGATCTTGCGCTTGTGTAGTTCATCGAGCGCGACCTTTTCGGCGCTGTCATGTCCAACACCCTCGCCATGCATTTCATCTGTTGCGTGAGGGTAAAAGCCAATCGACAGGTATATATGCCCCTTCATGGTTTCTAGGTATTCAGCTTCTTGATACTCTTTGTAGAAGCGAGAGCTGCCACAGAGGCAGACGATCTTAGGTTTGTCTTGTATGTTCATAATTTTGAAAGTTCGTATGTATAACCAGTCCGACGAGGGAACGGCTAATCGCCGCCCCTCTCGTCAGTGTTCAATCCGGGTCCATCTGTGTAATCTGCGGTCAAAAACCTCCGCGCCACCTCCCACGCACCGTTCACCCCCTGAACTGCCGTATGAGGCAACGGCTCGGTTTCGTAGCCTAAAATCGAATACCGTTCATCCGTAGTAAATCGAGCCGGGCGGTTGCCCCGCCGCACCAACTCTGCCCGCACCAAATCGTGCAGATCAATCGGCTCCTGATCCAACACCCGATCTGTCAACCCGGAAGCGTTCTTCAAAAACCCCATATCAAACCGTGGATTCCGCCCCACAAGCGTCCACCGCCCACCAGGATTCAGCTGCATCAAGAACAACAACAACCGCACCACCGCCTCGTTTTGTGGCATCAAGCGTTCATTCCAGGAGCAGGAGTTCCCCTGTGTTACGCCAACTGGCCAAAGGCGTCCGTTGATCCCAAGTGCCTCCAGCTCCACGGATTCCGGTGGATGAAACGGCGCACAATCCAGCTCAAACACCTCACCAGAATCCGTTTTCGCAGCCATCTCAACGATCCCGTGCCTCTGCCAGTCCAACCCAGTCGTCTCCAGATCAATCACCACCCATCTCACCGGAAACACCTCTATCTCTGTGTCTTTATTTGTATCCATAATTCGATTTCAAAAGTTCAACGTTGGACGTTCGAAGTTCAAAGTTCGCCATCTTTTTCACCCTCTTGACCTGCGTAGCTCATGCAAAGCAGGTTCAAAAAACCTTCACCTCATCCCTGCGGAAATCCACCCACGCCTGCTGGCCACTCTTCCCCTCGACCAACACCCGGAACTGACTCTTCCCCCGCTTCATCCCCAAATACTCACCGCCCACCAGCTTGCCTCTCCTCTTCTTCCCCTCCCTCACAAACGTACACGAGTGCCCCACCCAGCCCAGCAAAGCCGCCTCCATCCGCTGCGTCAGCTCCGGCTCGGCAAATCTCGTTTGGTTCTCCATCTTCCCGTCCCATCACTTAAAATTCAAAGTTCGACGTTCGATGTTCAAAGTTCGCCATCTTTCCTTTCCCCCGCGTCTCTGCGTCTTTGCGTGATCCATTTCCCATATATCCTTTATCTTCACAATCGTCCCCTTAAGCGTCCGTTCCCCGCGCGCAAACGAGCACTTGTGGCCAATCCAGGATAACCGCACCGCATCCATCCGCCGCTCCAACTCCTCAGGAGAAAACCGAACACAATCCTCCGTCCTCATCGCTGCCGCCTTTCATTCAACTCGGCGAACGCCCTTACATTTAAGCTTTAAACGCCAACACATATCCTTGGCCGCCTTACGAAGACCAATTTCGATAGCGCTAACCTCGTCATCTGCGAAAACCGTTACAGTCCCACTGTAAAACCCGACATGGTTTGGTCCTGTGGACCAGTCTATTTCATACCTATTCATTGCCTTTTTCTCTTAATCCTAATCTTAATCGTAATCATAATCTGCCTTCACACTCTTGACCTGCGTAGCTCATGCAAAGCAGGTTCAAAACTCCTCCGCCTCCTCCAGCTCCTTATCATGCGGCTTGCGCCCCCGCATCTCCGGCTTCGGCAACCCCCAGAAAAGAGTATAACGCGGCTGGAACGTCACCCACGTCCACCCCAACGCACGCCCACGCCCCTTCACCCGCTTGATCTTCTGCTGGAACGTCAACCTCGGCTCACCATTGTCCTTCACATCCTTCTGCGCATTCCCATTGGCATCCTCCTCCGGCCGCCACATCATAAACGACACATCCGCCGCATAGGAAATCGCCCGGCTCCCGCGAAAATCATTCTCACTCGGCCCAAACTTGGCATCGTAAGTATTGTTGATCGCGCTGATCAAAATCAACGGGCACCCACACTCCTTGGCCAATGCCTTCAACTCCTGGCAATTCTGGTGCAAAGTCTCATCCGTGCGCACCCCCGCCTTTGGGGCTGTCATCTCCTGTAAATAATCGACAACAATCAAATCCACCCGGCCCGTCCGCGCCTCAAACTGCTTCACCCGCGCCGCAATCTGCGCACTCGACCGCGACACCTCATCCATCAACAACTCCTCATCATCGATCCACCGCCGCCACTGCGTCATCAACTCCCGCGCCCGCTCAATCTTTTCCTCGCCCCTCTTGCCCAGCCGCGTCGCCTCCGCATCCACCTCCAGATTGATCTGCGCCTGTTGCGAGACTGCCTGCTCTGGCCAAAGCTCCTGTGAAGTCTCCAGTAGAAACGTTGCCACCCGTTTCCCCTTCCTGCGGTTATTCCAAACAACCTGCCGCGCCAACGCTGATTTCCCCTTGCCACTATCGGCCCCCAGCAAAATCAGGAACTCCCCCTTCGCCGGATTGATCGCTCCAAACGTGTCATCCAACGGCGGTATCCCCCACACCACCTCACGGCTCCGGTCAATCTCCTCCTCGCGCCCATCCAGCCACGCATTGAAGTTTTTTTCCACCCGCGCCGCCATCTCACTTGGCGACTCGTGACGCTCCTCCAGCGACAAACCATTCAACTCCGTCAGAAACTCCGTCATCCGCCCCTGCACCTCGCGGAAATCCGCCGCTGGCTCCTGCACCACCTCCAGCAACGCCCTCACCGCCCGCTGCGCCTGACGCATCTTCCACAAATCCACCAACTGCTTCAACCAACTCTCCGCAAACGACGTACTACTGACCGACTCCGACACCTCATTGATCGCCGACCGGCCGCCCGTTTCCTCCAGCAGCCCCCGCCCATGCAACTCATTCTCCACCGCGATCTCATCCACATCGATCCCCCGCTCGTGAACCCCCACAACCCCCGTCCAAATATTCCGGTGCGCCGGGCGGAAAAACGCCTCCTCCCTAACCCCCGCAGCCACGCAATCCCCAAAAAAAGCCACCCCAGAATCCTCCCGCATCAGCGAGGCCAACACCGCCCGCTCCACATCAATAGAATGCGGCGTCCTCACCCCCGCCTCTTCAAAATCCGCGCTCACCCGTGTATCCATAATCCCATTTCAAAGTTCAGCGTTGGACGTTAAAAGTTCGACGTTCGCCTCTTCATCCCGTTCCAAATCCGTGCTCATCCGTGTAATCCGTGGTTAAAAATTCCCGACAAACTTCATCACAAAAACAACTGCCCCCAACACCCCGACCAGCATCACAAGCCCAATTCCCACCCAAAACAGCCACTCACCCAGCCGCCCCAGTGCCATCCACAAAAACGCCAACACAACCCGGACAGCCAACCCCGACCGACGTCGCGGAAAAACGTAAACACCTCCTAGAAGATCACTCACCACTATCTTCCCTCTGTGTCTTCGGGTGACCCACCACTCCGACCACCGCGTCATCGATCAGTTTAAGCAAATCAACCGGCTTCGATTTCTCGAAATCAACATCCTTGTGGTCCTCCCAACGACCAACGATTCTGCGAATGAGCATTATCTCCTCACTCTGCGAACCTAAGCCCTGCACGTCGTGAGCTTGTCGAACGGTTGATGGTAAACTTCTCCCTTCAACCTTCTCCCTCGCATCCCTCACCTGCTCCAACGCCGCATCCCACTCACCGCGCTCCATCAACTCATCGACCCCCGCAGCCTCGAGCAGCAGCGTAAACAACCGCGCCACCTCCACCTGTTGATCCCGCAACCGCTCCGCAGTCCGCCGAGCATCATTGCGCTGCACCTCCACCTGCGCCGCAAACTCCGCATCCACCATCTCATGCAGCACCCCATTGCCCCCCTTAGGCACCAACTCCACGCGCCCCCGAGTCTCCGCCGCCATCTGTATCACCTTACTCATTGCCTCTGTTCCTTTCTTCGTAGTTGCGAGGGATCATTTTGCGGTCATGCACAAAATGTTTGATTCACCATCACAAGTGATTGTCGGTTGCTGCCACCACGGAGTCTCTGGCCATCGCTCAATGATTATTGGCGGAGCGGCGGGAACAGGATACGGCTGCGGAACAGGAAACGGGATTGTCTCCACTTTCTGCGACGGGAAAAGGTTCTCCAGAACACTCTTCAGTTCCTTGGCATGTTCCATGGTCAGTTCAACTTCCTGACCAGCTAGGGTCAGCTTGATTTTTTCTATCTCCATCTCTTTCATAATTCTAAATTCCCAACGAATCCGTGTCCATCCGTGCAATCCGTGGTTCGCCTCATACAGCATTCACCACCCCCGGCACCTCCTCGGCATCCTCCGCCTCTCCATCCCCCAACTCTTCCAACCAACCCCGGCACTTCACCGGATAAGCCGACCAATCCCCAAGCAAAGTTGCCAAATCCCTTTTCCGGTAATCCTTGTCGTCCGGTCCCTTGGCAGCGGTCGCCGCATATTTTTCAACCACCTCGAGATCCTCTCGATCCAGATTCCCGAGATTCATCAACAACTTCAACTCCCTCCAAGACCACCTCTTCCCCGCCGAGCGGTTTTTCACCGCTCCGCTCAGCCGCATCATCACCGGCGTGCTCTCCCCATCGATGATCGCCTTCAACTCATCCCGGTTCGCCCGATTCAACTGAGCCCGAGTAGGAAACCCCGCCCGCCCAAAAATATTTTTTTCAAAATTCTGCGCTTCGCTTGATTCCTCAAGAGCAAGATTTTTCTCCGCCCCCTCAGAGGAGGGGGTAGGGGGAGTACTGTACTCTTCTCTTCTCTTCTCTGGTATACGCGTTTGTAACGCTTCGGGCGTTACATTATCATTACCAAAGCGTTTCTTTTCACGTAAATCGGCAACCCGCCGATTCGCTAAAGCCCTCTTCTTAGCCGTTTTACCGTTGTGACGGTCAAAGTTCGGGAAAATCAGATTACCATCGTCCCCATGCAGCCAACCGACCTCGCGCATCGCTTCGGCAAAACCCTGGCAAAACACGATACGATTAAGAAACGCAGATGTAACGCTCACAGCGTTACCATCAACCGAGTTGTTATCGGCCCAAATCCAGATCCGCACCAACTTGCCGACAACCGCATCCTGATCCAAATCCAGCCTCGCCGCCATCTGCACAACCTCGGGTTTATCGGGCGTAGTCATTTCCACCTTGATCCAATCTCCAGCCATAGAATTATTTGTCCTAAGCAGTTGTGATTAGAGGATTTTCAGCCGCCTCTTTCATTGCCTTTAAAAACGCCTCCGGTCTTTTTACGTCCGTACCAAGCACAACAAAGTCACCCGCGCCTCTCCAAACCCCCACCTGCCAAAACTGTGAACTAGCTAGCTTGTGCGAGGTATGTTTCTTGATCGTCTCGACTCTAGCAAATGCCCGCTCTCCCAGTAGAATCTTTGCCAAAGAAAAGAAAGCACTATCGGCATCTGCCCTCGCTGCCTTCATGAGTCTCCGCCTCTCATCTGCGGCAAGAACCTTGATGTTTTTGTTTTCGGGATCCCTCCGGTTGGCTGCCTCGACCATTGGCCTGCGGGCCTCTTTATTCAGACTTTTAAGTTCGGCCATAAACCCCTCATCGCCGACATCCGTTCCCAGCGGCAGTGCTTTTATCCGAAAAGCAGTTTCCTGAATAATCTGATCAATGGATTTGCTCATCTCTGATCCTTGCTTGGTTTCACTCGTCTCCGCTTGCGCCCCTGGTATTCGAGCTGAACAATCACGAGAAGCTCACTTGCGTCCTTACCCTCAAGCATTCTCTCTAAAGCCTCTGTTTCGGTTTCATTCATTTCTTCCCTAGCGGTTTCAATTTCATGCGGGTGAAGTCTGCTTGCTGGTATCTTCTCTCTCAGAACTTCCCTCACGCGGCCATATGGTGTTTCGTCGCTCATAGCACCGCTGTCCTCCGCAAAGGCCCCATATAAGCAAACCCCTCTTGCCCGGCCACCAATGCGGATTCTCGCCACTCCCACAGCGGCCCAAACTCTTCCTGCCACCCCTGGGCCACCCTCCATCCAAAGACACAAGTCCTGCCCGCACAATACGCCCGCAACTCCTCATCCCACTCCAGCACCGTCCCACGGGCCAAACCGCCCACCTCGCAGCGCACAACCACCTCACGCGGCATATTCTCCGGCACGCGTAACAACTCCTCAACCACCTCACGCAACGCCCTCACAATCCGGCCCTCCGTCCTGGCACATCAACGCACACCGGCGCGGCCAAATTTTTTGTTACCTGTTCTGGTCCTCCCTCCAATCGATCCAAAGGAGACCGCAGGAACAGCACCGGACATCCAAACCCCGCAAGCCCCTCCTCGCGCCGCACAGCCGCCAAATGATCCCCCATAAAGTCTAAAGCCAACCGCGTCAGCTCCGGCCGCTCCTCCGGGCAATTCACCGCCTCAACCACCCCCGTCTCCGGGTCCGAATAGATTTCCATAATCATCTTACCACCTTCCCCTGTATCGAGGGCAACGCCCCTCCAGATACCAAACCGACCCCTCCATCGGCGGCCGCGCCCTCACCGTCATCCCCGCCGTGAAATTCGCATTCGACTGCACCCTTACCAGCGTGCACGCCTCCTCACCCTCCAGCCTCACCTCGATCAACTTAGGATTCCGCAACGCCCGCACGAAACTCCCCTCTCGAGACTTCGGCGGCGTCCACCGCCTGCCGTTTCCTCCACTCTCCGCGCCGCGCGCAGAATTTTTTTCAGAATCAGAACCCCTCTCTTCTTCCGGCTCCTCTATCTCCAGCTCACCGAAAACCGCCTTGCGCCCCTGCACCGTCAAATAGATCCGCCCCGACGGCCCGTAGCCAAACCCCTCGCCCTCTTTCAACTTCAGGTTCCGCCGCGCCCGCGCCAGAATATTCCGTTGCAGACCCAACCGATCCGCCAAATCCTTCTCATACCAAATGTTGGTTCCCTTACTCATCCCCTTTTAGCCATAAAATTTCCATGGAAACTACCCATCGATAGAATGGGGCGCAGATGAATCGGCCGACCCCCCCCGCCCCCCTTCGGCGGAAACTACAGCCGGGGCATCATCACCACCCGTCACTTCCGCTTCTCCCTGCTTATCAATCAAGTGTTTATCGTAATTTGACTTTTGATTATCAACGCTTTGCAAAACCTTATCCGCTTCCTTATCCGCTTCGGATGCCATCTCCGACCGCACAGCCGCCGCGACAAACCCAGGCCCAACCGCCAATCCAGCCGTCAACGAACCGCTCTTTTGCTCCCCGTTTTTCTCTGTCAAAACGGGTTTACCTGCACTCGCAGCCAGCTCTCTAAACATCTCGCCAACCTGTAGCAAGTTGGGGCTTGTATGCCCTTGGATCTCGGTGGGTTCCCCGTCCAACACCTGACCTTTGTCAATCGTGATGCCCGCAACCATCGCCGCGCTCTTCGCGTCGTTCCAAGTTTTGACCGAATGGGACTCAACGAAATCGTGGATCTTTTCCAACGCCCTTCGGCCAGTTGCATGGGCCAAACGCGCCGTTGTCTTTTTACCGACTGCGACAACTTCCGGGAGTTTGATCGATACCGCATTAACGGTGTAGAAATGCATCCCCAATTCTTGCGCAGTCTCTTCGGGTGAGTAGCCAGCTCGAAGCAATGCCACTACCGCCCGGTAAACTTGCGGCCGTTCGGTTTCCAGGCGTCCCGCTGTGTATCGAGAAGACTCTTGGCTCTCGTGCCGCTCTATGACCTCAAGCGGCAGACCACTGGAATCGTCCAGAGTCATCATCGCTTGCTGTTCTTCTAGTGCCATTTTTAAAAATTTAATGCGCGGCGCCTAAACGGTGTCGGTCGCAAAAATCCTGATACGCTGAGATCGGAACCTCTATTGATCCATTAGGCAGGCGAGCCCACTCCCTGAACTGACGTTGTTCGGCCCACCGAGAAACCGTTTTGACGGTCACCGAATGTATCGCAGCAATCTGCTTTGCATGAAGCCGAGGCTCCACAATCGCCTTGCGGCAGCGAACTGGACGACTACTTACCATATTCAAAAAATAGCGTGCTCCATCTACTCACCACGACTGGTGTCCGCAGGCTCGGGTGTTTGGGTGGGGGATTCGTCTTCGGGGATCGTGATCTCTAAATCCCTGATCTTGTCATGCCAGATTTGAGCGGCCCTTCGCTCTCCTGATGACCTTGCGTGACGACGACTAAACTTCGCTTGGCACATCAACGATTTCCTAATGTCTTCTAGCTCGGTATTATCCATTTGGGGAATTATTTCCCATAAAGGATATTCAATTATTCTTGCCGTCAACGAAAATATTATCCAAAAAGGAAAATTATTATGCACCGGACGATTACTGTTCTTCGCCAAGCGGCCTCTCAAAAAGACTGGACGATGTCAGATCTCGCTCGAGCAGCAGGAATGTATCCTGCGCAACTAAGCAAAGTTGCTCGCGGGCGAGCCCTTTCTCCTGAGATGCTTCAACGAGTGCTGAGGCTGTGGCCTCAGTCTATCCAAACGGAAATCGCAATGGCTTGGATCACCGATTTACTTGAAGAAGCTGGAGTTGATCCGACGACAATTGCAATTCGGCCGGCCGAGACTGTAGTAAGTGGATTAGGAGACGACCTTACAGTCATCAACGAAATGATGACCGAAGAGCCTGATCTTTCGGCGATGATTCGCCGAATGGCCGACATGGCTCGAGAATCCCGTGGAAGGACTTGGGACCGCCCGCTGCAAGCCGCTGAAGATCCGATACCCTACCCTGCAAAGCCAAAAAAAAACACAGGTCAAACGCAAAACCAAGGACGACCCCCGACAAGTTCTGATCCAATTCCCGGACCAGACCAAACGGCCTAATTGCCCGATCTCACGGGATTACCAACCGTGTCCGTTTGGTCTTTTGGGTAAGTGGTGTTATCAACCGTAAGACTACTTTACTTACCTTTTAAAGTTTTTTCATGAAAAAACTTTACTTTGCCGGAACGCAGGGTTAACCATAACGTACAATCAATTACTGATTGACCGACCGGGCGGCACCCGGACCACCAGAAATGCAAGGAAAACCAATGACGAGAGGATTATACTACACTAGAAACGCAGCAGAACGGAAAAGACTTCGTGAGGCACTAATCGACCAGGAAACCAAAAAGCCAGGAGGAAGGAAGGTATGCGCCAAAGCTGTTCCAGTAGTTGGCGTTTTTCGCTCTCACCCGAGAGATAAAACCAAAGTAATTTTGACAATATGGACTGGCACGGCCGCTAAGCCTCATTCATATTACGAATTCCAAAATTCCGAACGCGCTTGGAAGTATTTTCAAACGGTTGTTGAGCGGCAAACTGAAATTGAGAAAAACCGCAAACCTCGAAAAGCCGCGAAGGCTTCTGATCATTGGAGCGTCGGTGATGTGGCGTACACCTCTTGGGGCTACGATCAAACCAACGTTGAGTTTTACCAAATTGTCGAACTTAAACCAAAATCTGTTGTAGTTCGACAGGTAAAAGAAAACTCCAGTGATCACGGCCAGCCAGGAGGAGGGAAAACAGCCCCGAGGAGGTTTGAGTTTATCGGCCCGAAGTTCCTCTGTCCACTTGCGCCCGATGGTAGTTTCAAGGCTGGTCCATGCTACAATCGAGACAAGCCGAGATGGAGGCATCATTGTTCAAAGTGGTGTGGCGGTTCCGCATACACTTCCAGCACCCACTGACTATTTTACACACAGGGAGGAAAGGATTGATTCCTTTCCTCCCTTTTTATTAGCTTCTAACCATGTCACCTCCAGCCCACAAAGGAAACGACTACGCCACAAAAAGCGACGAGGAAAAACGGACCTCTAAGATTGAGATCCCGGTGACACCTCGCGAAAAAGCGCAAGTAGTCCGCGCCGCCAAAGCCGCAGGCGGGCTGAAACTGGCTGCCTACGTTCGCCAGTGCTTAAAACTTCAAACCGAGGATTAAAAAAACGGGCGATTTTTATCGCGATGCGTTTCGATAGGGCGCACCAGCAATCGGCCTTCGCAATACGGGCGATTTACAACCCTTCTACCCCGAACTGCGCCGCATTGTGCTTTTTAGGTAGGTAGTACTTTCGCGCCGTCTCTTCTCGATCCCGCAAGAAAGCCGCTGCAGCCGAAAGGCTACCACTCGCCTTCCACACGTCCCAACCGGCCATCTTACGCAGCTCATGCAACCTCATTCTGCGGCCAGATAGGAAGGGTGCAAGCCATAGACCCACTTTCGTGCGACAAGTAATCCAGCGCGGGTGTTCTTCGCCAGGCAAAACAAACTCTTGCGAACCCAACGCCTCAAACCACCAACGCACCCGGTTTGGATTTAAAGGCACAATCCCGTTCTTTTTTCCCCGCTTCGTTCGAAACTTTTCATCCACCCGAGACCGCACATCGATTGATCGGAGGTCCTCAGCAAACCAGTCCACCCGCGCCGCATAAATCTCTTTCCGGGTGAGAGCCGCAAAACGAGCCATCTCACAGGCCACGGCGATCTCTGCCGGTGGCACCTCCTCCGCCCAATCCACCGGCACCCTGTACTCAATACCCCGAGCACGATGAATGGATGCCTGACAAAGCACTTGGATTTTCAAGTCATCTTCAGAGGGGATCGGCTCAAATCCATCTTCTTCGGCCGGTAGCTTCCGCATCGTCAAAAACCGCTGTAACGAATCCGGGATCACCATTCCCTCATCCTTGTATACCTGCAACGCATGCCGTCCAAAGATCGCCCGCATATTCTGCGTCTCGCTGTTCAGGGAAGCATTCAACGACTCATCCACATCTTCGGGATCCCCGTAAACAAGCCCCCGCGCCGCATACCTGCCTTTCCACCAGCGCAGCATAAAATCATCTGAAATCCGGGACAGGTTCACATCCCGCCAATCTTCTTTCTCGACCAACTGCACCGCCCGTCGAAGCGAGCCAATGTAATCCGTTACCGTATGCTCAGACGCTTCTGAAATATCCGTGCGTCGCTCCACATACAAATCGACAATCTTACCCAACTTCGGACTCGTCGCCCGCTGGAGAGGCACCCGTTCACTGCCCCCAGTCAAACCCCTCGCCTCTTGCCAAAAAGCCCAAGCCTTCGCTCGCGCCTCAACCACCGTAGTTTCCCCCGTAGATCGCCTAAATTCTTTCTTCCGGCCATTGCGAGTCACAAAAAAACGACAGTAAATCACATCTTTTCGTTTACCGCCGGATCGAAAAAGATTCCCTTTCGTCGCACCAGAGCGTGGTGTCAGGGAAAAATCCGATGGATGCCTAATCATATATTCCTCCTTTTTATCCGCTTTTCTATACGCCTATTTTCTAGCAAACAGACCAAAAACATCCGCTTTTGTCAAGTGTCTAAAGTTGCCAAATTTTGGCACCACCCAAAAATAAAAGCCGTAAACCACTGTTATTTAGTGATTTACGGCCTTAAAATTGGCGGAGGAGGAGGGATTCGAACCCCCGAAACCGTTTCCGGTTTACCTGATTTCGAGTCAGGCCCATTCGACCACTCTGGCACTCCTCCAGCAAGTCTTCGGTATCGAATCTCCCGGCTACTCCCCGAGTCAAGGGCAGAGTCGTAGTCTCAAATCTGAAATCTGCGATCTCAAATCGTGAAATCCGCTTCTGCGGATTTCACTTCTGCCCCTGTCCCATCTGGAACGCAGGCTTTCCGTCGAAGTAGTATAAACCCTCTGTCTTGATGAACTCGAGACCGGACTTGTTGACGCGGTCTAAAAGCGCAATCACTTCCGAATGAGGAAGTGGTCCACCATTTTCTGGGTCTTCGATGAGAAAGCGGCAACGCCAGTGATCGCAGAGAAGAGTCGTGGAGAAACCATCCGGCCATACCGACATTCCCCGACTCGAGATCATACGAAGCTTCAAATCCTCGCCGTTACACTTTTGGAGGAGCGCTGCAATCTCATCGGTTGTGCCTTTGAACTCGCAGAAAACGTCTACTCCGACGAGTTCACGCACAACAACTGGACGATCATACGGGGGGTTAGTTTCAAAGCTGGCTGCACCCTTGTTGTAAGAGACAGCGGGGAGGGTTTCAGGTTCCTGTCCGACCCGTTCCGCGACCGCCTGAGCGAATTCCTTCGTGCCTACCTTTTCAGTGCTTACGCCTTCCTTGAAAATATCGTAGGTATGGATCCCCTCTTCGATGGTCTTCAACCAAGCGTTGTGTGCACGCTCCGCCGCTTCAATCTGACCGATATGGATCAACATGAGGATCGAACCGAGGAAAAGGCCTGAAGGGTTCGCTAGGTTCTGTCCTGCGCGCCGGGGAGCCGAACCGTGAATGGCCTCAAACATCGCGTGCTCTGGCCCAATGTTCGAGGAACCGGCAAGACCAACCGAACCAGCAATCTGTGCCGCTACGTCGCTTAGGATATCCCCATAAAGATTGGGCATCACGACCACGTCAAAATTCTCGGGTGTGTCAGCAAGTTTTGCCGCACCGATATCGACAATCCAGTGCTCGTTCTCAATGTCCGGGTACTCAGGAGCAATCTCCTCGAAGACCTTGTGAAAGAGGCCGTCCGTGATCTTCATGATGTTGTCCTTGGTGAAGCAGGTGACCTTCTTACGGTTGTTTGCCTTCGCATATTCAAACGCGTAACGAACGATCCGCTCTGTTCCCTGACGCGTAATCAGCTTCAAGCATTGGGTGACATCAACAGTTTGTTGGTGCTCAATCCCGGCATAAAGGTCTTCCTCATTTTCCCGAACAATCACCACGTCCATCTTGGGATGTTTGGTGTCTACAAATGGATGGTAGGAAACGCAGGGACGGACATTTGCATAAAGACCGAGAGCCTTCCGCGTGGTAACGTTCAAGCTCTTGTAGCCACCTCCCTGAGGGGTGGTAATCGGAGCTTTGAGAAAAACCTTCGTTTGTAGAATAGAATCGAACGAACCGGGTGCAATTCCTGCCGTGTTACCCGCGAGATACTCCTTCTCTCCAATCGAAATTTCTTCAATGTCCAGACTCGCGCCCGCCTCCTGAATGATGTGGAGGGTAGCGTCCATGATTTCGGGACCGATTCCGTCGCCTTTGGCGACCGTGATGCTCGTAGATTCGCTCATTTTCGTAGGTTTTCGTAGTTGAAGTGAAAGAAAAAAGGCAAGCCGATGATCATTGTCAGCAATCCTAGTCTTGTAAAGACCGGAAAGGGGAAGAATTGCGACCACAGGATCTCCCCGCGGGAATATGAGCGCTCAAACCGGGTTCCTATCCTGTATCTCTACCCGACTACTCCCTTGAGTTTTGAACGCGAAATCCCTATCCAGACTCTTTTTCCTCCGTACTAATTCGATAAACCCTGAAATGAGCCTAACACCCGAAGAAATTCAAAAAGAAGTCGAGGAGACTGCGACCTGGGTCCCCACTCTGCGCGATAAAATTCGCGAGGTAATCGTCGGCCAGGAATACATGATTGACCGCCTGATCGTTGGCCTTCTCGCCAATGGACACGTCCTCCTTGAGGGAGTTCCCGGACTCGCAAAGACCCTCTCGGTGCGAACTTTGGCCACAGCAATTAGGGCAGACTTTTCCCGCATCCAATTCACCCCGGACCTTCTCCCAGCGGACGTGATCGGAACACTGATCTACAACCCACAGACCAGCGAATTTCAGACGAGAAAGGGCCCGATTTTTGCCAACGTTGTCCTTGCCGATGAGATCAATCGAGCACCCGCAAAAGTGCAGAGCGCTCTCTTGGAAGCGATGCAGGAAAGACAGGTGACTTTGGGCGACGAAACTCATCACCTCCCCGCTCCCTTTTTGGTGCTGGCTACTGAGAACCCGATTGACCAGGAAGGGACCTACCCTCTCCCCGAAGCACAGGTCGACCGTTTTATGCTCAAGCTCAAGGTCGACTACCCGGAGAAGAAAGAGGAGCTGCGGATCCTTCAGGAGATGGCGACGACTAAGCCAAATACGACCGTGGATCCAGTAATTGGCCTTGAAGAGATTCTTCGCGCCCGGGAAACAGTCGATAAGATCTACGTCGATCCAAAGCTACAGCAATACGTCGTCGATCTCGTTTTTGCTACCAGGAAACCCAGTGAATACGGACTCGATATGGATCACTTCATTCAGTTCGGTGGGAGTCCAAGGGCCACGATTTCACTCGTGCTTGCTGCGAAAGCTTGGGCGTTTCTCCAAGGGCGCGGCTATGTCACTCCCCATGATATTAAGACAATCGGCATGGACGTTCTGCGGCATCGGATCATCCCTTCCTACGAAGCAGAAGCGGAGGGCTACTCCAGCGAGCCAATCATCTCCCGCGTTTTCGACACGATTGCTGTCCCCTAGAGCACTTTTCAGTTCGCTTGCTATTCGATCCGGGAATCGTCATCGCAATGCCTGACCAGGAACAGAAGACGCGGGACATCCTCAAAAAGGTCCGCCGACTTGAGATCCGGACCAACCGGATGGTGACCGATGCATTATCCGGGGCCTATCACAGCGTCTTCAGGGGACAGGGAATGGACTTTGAGGAGGTTCGTGAGTATGCACCAGGGGACGAGATCCGTTCAATCGACTGGAATGTCACCGCGCGCATGGATCGACCTTTTGTCAAAATCTATCGAGAGGAACGCGAGCTGACCTTGATGCTCCTTGTCGACCTGTCTGCTTCGGGATCTTTCGGATCGGAGTCCGAATCAAAAAGGGAGCTGGCGGCAGAAATCGCAAGCGTCCTCGCCTTTGCAGCTACCAAAAACAACGACAAGGTAGGCCTCCTCATCTTTAGCGATCGCATCGAAACTTATGTGCCTCCGCGCAAAGGGCGTTCCCACATCTTGCGGGTGATCCGAGAGATTCTCTTCTTTGAGCCCGAGGGCAAGGGAACCGACCTCCCGGATGCTCTCGACCACATGAACAGGCTGCTGAAAAGGAAGGCTGTCGTCTTTGTAATTTCCGACTTTCTCCAAGGCCCCGACGGTCGACTTCCCGATCCCGACAACCCTCGGGGAGATGCGGTGTTCCGAGCTCTTTCGCGAACCAATCGACGGCACGACCTCACAACGATCTTCCTCTCTGATGAACGGGAACATCATCTCCCACCGGTTGGGCGAATTACCCTGGAAGATCTGGAAACAGGTGAAACCGTGGAGATTGATACGTCGAGCCGGAGACTCCGATCCAATTATGAGAAGGAGAACGAGAATCGTCTGACCAAGATGAATCGGGCATTCAATCAGCTGGGGCTCGGAAGGTTATCCCTTAAAACGGGTGAACCCTACATTCACCGGTTGCGGCGTTACCTCGAAGGAAGGGGGAAACGGCGATGAGGCTGCTGGAAGACTCCTACCGCCGAAGCGGACTGAAGTCCGCGCTCCAGGGATTCGGACCGTGGACTTTAGTCCGCCCCGGTCTCTTTGCGAAGCAGTTCTACTCAAACCTCGTTCTTATTGCATCGATAACGAATCTACGAGTTCTTCGCACTCCTATCCTATTCATTACCTTCTACTCCCAAACTCTTGCCCAAGAGGGTCTTCGTCCTATCCGCGGACCTATCGTTCCAGGGTTCTGGGAAGAAAATTGGTATTGGGCCGTGCCGACGATTCTGGTTTCCGCAGTCCTATTGACCTTCTTTGTAGTCTGGCTTCTAAAACGCCTGAATCGCGAAAAACCAATGACTCCTTTCGAAATCTTCCAAGACGAAGAAAAGGAAATCCAGCATCTTCTCATTTCCAAGAAGGTCGAAGAAATCCCAGCCCGGCTTTCCCGCGTTCTGCGAGAATACATTGAGGCAGCAACGGGAGTTCGAGCCCCTGAGCAAACCACCGAAGAGTTTCTGATGGAGGTCAAGGATGGAAGCCAGATCCCTCCAGGGGCTGTTCGGAATCTCAATACGTTTCTCTCGACTCTCGATGAGGCGAAATACGCTAGACGGACTCTCGACGCTGCTGAAATCAAATCATTGGTCGAGACCGCCGTCCAGTTTGTGGAGTTAAACGAGCAAAAATGACCCCCACGGTAAGCGATTTCATTTTCAAAAACCCGGAATGGTTCTGGCTGGCTCTGCTCCTTCCCATCTGGATCTACCTGCGGGGCAGGAAGGGGAGAAACGCGGCACTTTCCTTTTCCTCGGTCGCGCTTGCCAAAGAGGTCTCGAAAGGATCTCGGTCGCGAGTCGGAGGCTTTTTCTTCTTCGCTCGTCTGCTCGCAGTTCTTTTGGTCTTAACAGCTCTAGCGAGGCCTCAACTCGGCAGCGGCCATAGCGAAATCGAATCCAGCGGTATTGATATTGTTCTCGCGATTGATGTTTCCGGTTCAATGAACGCACTCGATTTCGCATCTCGGGAGGAACTCGCGACCCGTCTGGAAATCGTCAAGCGGGCGGTAACCGAGTTCATCGAGAGACGGCCCAACGACCGGATCGGTCTCATCGCTTTTGCCAAAGAGAGTTTTCTGGTCAGCCCCCTCACCCTAAACCACCAATGGCTCCTCCAGAACCTTGATCGGATCGAAACGGGGTTAATCGACGGAACGCAAACGGCAATCGGCCCCGCCATTGGTATGAGTGTGAATCGCCTGCGAGACCTCCCTGCCGAAAGCAGGATCGTAGTTCTCCTCACCGATGGTGAAGACAACGTAAACCAAGTTCCGCCAATCGCCGCTGCCGAAGCAGCCGGGACATTTGGAGTGAAAATCTACACGATCGCAGCCGGAAGATCAGGACGAGTGCCGATGCCCGCTGTAGATCGAAACGACCGCATCATCCGCCGTCCCAACGGTGATCCGGTTTTTCAGGGCTACGCTGAAAGCCGCGTTGACGAAGAAACCCTCCAGGAGATCGCGAGGATCACCGATGGGCGTTTTTATCGGGCAACTGACACCGAAGAGCTAAAGGCGATCTACGAAGAAATTGATCGCCTGGAAACCACTGAGGTGAAACTTCGTCACTACTCTCAGTTTGACGAGCTGTATATCTGGCCCCTGATCGCAGCATCGGTCATTTTTGGAATAGAATTGATCCTCTCAAACACTCGATTCCGTTCACTTCCGTAAAATACTGGTCCAAATGATTGAATTCGCAGATAGGTTTTGGCTCTACGTTTTGCCGATCGCGTTGGTCTTGGTCCTTCTCCTCTTTCAAATTGATCGAAAGGGTCGGCGCCTTAAGATCCGCAAATTCGCCTCGGATCGCCTCATCAAAAGTCTTCTCCAGTCGTACAGTCCCCAGCGAAAGAAGCTCAAAAACATTTTACTACTCATTGCCGTCAGTTTCCTCTTTCTCTCTCTTGCGAGGCCACAATGGGGCCACACTTGGACAGAGAGCACGAGCCGTGGGATTGATATCGTTTTCGCACTTGATTCATCCCGCAGTATGCTTGCCCAAGACATCAGGCCTAACCGGCTGGTTCGCGCCAAGCTCGCAATCGAGGATTTTGTTGGACAGCTCGAGGGAGACCGTATCGGGCTCGTCGCGTTTTCAGGAAGCGCTTTTCTCCAATGCCCACTCACTTTGGATTACGATGCGTTCCTGCAGTCCCTCAACGCCGTGGACACTACGGTGATCTCCGCTGGAGGAACCGACCTATCCGCGGCCTTACGAGAATCTGAGTCGGCCTTCTCGGAAGACAATAACTATAAAATCGTCGTGCTGATCACGGATGGCGAAGACCTGGAGGAAAGTGGTGTCAGGGAGGCACAACGGGCTGCGGGAAACGGCGTTACGGTCTACGCCGTCGGCGTTGGAACTGCAGAGGGAAGCCCGATCCCAATTCGCGACCGCTCCGGGAGAATTGAATACGTCCGCGACGAAAGTGGTCAGATTGTACAGAGTCGGCTGGACGAAACTACTTTGACAGAGATCGCAGAGACAACCGGCGGATTTTATGTGCCCCTCGGCTCGACCGGTTTTGGGCTCGAGCAGGTCTTGAACGCAGGGATTGGATCCATACCAGAGGAAGAAATCTCGTCGGAGTTGCAGCGCACGGCCATCGAACGTTTTCAGTGGCCTTTAGCGATCGCTCTCTTCCTTCTGCTCCTTGAACCATTAATAGGAAGCCGCAGGGGCTGGCGAAAGCGCTCAACTGGAGTGGCTGCGACTCTACTGATCTGCCTCATGCTCGTGGTAGCTGAGACGCCAAGTGCGATGGCACAAATCCCAAATGATCCAGTATCAGCTCCTTCGAACGAAACCGAAAGTATTCCTTTGGACCAGCTTCCAGACACCCAGTTCTCTCAAGAGATTGAGAGTAATCCGCTCAATCCTGTTGAACTTTTCAATCGCGGCACCGCACTGTACGGCGAAGGGCAATACAAACTCGCGGAAGATCGATTCAAGGACGCACTGAGGCTGTTCCAGGATTTCCCTCTCCAAGCCGATACCTTCTACAATTTGGGGAACACCCGCTACCAGCAAGGGCGCTCTTTGTTTTCCGATAACGATCCGGCCGAAACTATTCGCACCTCGACATCAGTTTCCGGAGAAAACCAACAGCCAATTGCTATTGGGCGTCAGATTTTGGAAAACGCTCCTATTCAGGTTCCTCCTCAAGATCAGCTTCAACAGGCAATCTCCCTTCTGGAACAACGCCAAGAAGCGACGGAGCAATCGGTCGAGTCTCTCCGTCTAGCAATCAACGGTAACAGTCCCGTGGAAAGCTTGTGGCAACGCGCCATCAATGATTACGAAAGCACTCTTGAACTCACTCCGACGAATGAAGACGCCCTACACAATCTTGAGTATGTGAAGCAAGAGACAGCTACGCTTTCTCAGCAGACCGATCTGAAGGAACGGTTGGAGGAGGATCAGCAGAAACAGATCGAAGAACTTGAATACCTGATTGAGGAGTTAAAGAAGCTCCTCGAGCAACAAGAGAACGAAGATCAGCAGAACGAGGACCAACAGGACCAAGATCAAGAGGACCAGAATCAGAGTCAGGATCAGCAGCAAAACCAAGATTCCGGATCCGAGAATCAGCAGGATGAGAATGAAGAAAGTTCAAGTGAACAATCGAACCAACCTGAAGAAGATCGGGCCGGGGAGGAGAATAATTCTGACCAGCAAGACCCCGAGTCCGAGCAATCTGAAGCTTCTGATGAAAATGAACAGCAGTCGCAAGCAGGGGACGAGCAGACTCAGGAATCTGAAACACAGTCTGGTGACGGAGAAAGAGAACAAGCAGAAGAACAAGCTGACGAGCAGGAGAGTTCAGAATCCGCCGAGTCCCAAGCCTCCGCTGAACAAGAGGAATCGATTTCCGAAGAGAACGAGGCGATCGAGTTGAGTGATGAGCAGGCTAATGAAATTGCAGAAGAAATAGCCGAAGCGGCTGCTTCCGCGGGAGAGGAAGGAGATGACGGGTCCGGTGAGGAGATCGTGGTGGGCGTAATGTCTCAGGACGACGCAGCTCGGCTTCTCGATAGCTTGAAAAACTCAGAGCGAAAATTACCTTTCGCTGGCAGCGGTTCAGAAGGCTCAACCAACGACGGCCCACGGAGAAACTGGTAGTGAAACTCGTAATCGCAACGGCTGTCACCGTGCTCCTACTGGGGGCTATCAAAGTGTCTGCTCAGGTTCAAGCGTTGTCGTCGTTCGAACCAACGAGAGTCGTAGCAGGTGAGTCAGCCCTTCTTCGGATCACCTTCTCGAGCGAAGGTAGCGCTGTGAACTTCTTTCGGATGCCGCAACCGGAAATTCCTGCTGTGGAGGGACTTACCTTTCAGTATCTCGGTCCGAATCAACAGGTGAATATCATCAACGGCCGAACCAACATCCACTCCGCCCACCTCTTCCGAGTGCGCACCACGAGACCCGGCGAGTTTGTAATGCCTCCTTTTCCAGTCATTCAGAACGGGGAGGAAATAGAAGTGCCTGCCGCCTCCCTTACCGTCGTGGAACGGCCAAATCAGGAAGATTCAGGTGTTACCGAGGACTTTGAGGCTGTTTGGCTGGAGACCCTGCTTCCCCGGGAGAACCTGTATGTTGGGGAAGCAGTTCCAGTCGATGTAAGGCTGTACGTAAACAGCCGAAAAGTCGAGAACGCTTCATTGCTCCGAAACGGCAATCACCCGAATAAGATTGGGGACGCTTTCTCAGTCGGTGAGTTTTCCGAGATGGCCCAGAGCCGGACGGCACTGGGCGAACAGCCCTTCACGGTCGCCGATTGGAAGGTTCTTTTGACCCCCCTCAAGACTGGCAAGCAGCCACTCTTTTTCGAACTACCGCTGGCAGTAACCTTACGGGAAAACAATCGGCGAAATCCTTTTCAATCTCGCTCTTTCTTTGGGCCCTCGCTCTTTGATCAGATCTTCAATCGACAGGAAATTGTAGCCTATTCCGAGGACCAGGAGATTGAGATCCTCCCGCTCCCCACAACAGGGCAGCCCATAGACTTCACGGGCGGGATCGGAGAATTCCAAGTTGAGGAGACCCTTGTCTCCGGAACAGATGTTCAAGTAGGGGAGCCGTTATTGTTCTCAATTGAAATCTCAGGATCCGGAAATTTTGACCGCGTTGGCGCGCCGATGATTGAGAATTCGGATGGCCTCTGGAGAGAGTACAGCCCTGAAACCAGTTTTACTCCGCGAGACAATCTGGGCTACTCGGGAGTAAAAAACTTCACCTTCACCCTGATTCCACTCTCAGAAGAAATTTCTGCTACACCGGCGTTCAACCTTAGCTACTTCTCGCCGGACATTGGAGAATACAAGACAATCGCTGTGCCAACGACCGCTCTCGTCGTTGCACCAGCTCCAGAAGGAACCCTTGCACCGCAAAGGAGCGAGCCGGATGCAAATCCGGTCGAGGCGAGGAGAGGCCCAGACCTTCTTCCGATCAGTTCGGCATGGAGTCGCGGCGGTAATGCCCCCCTTCAGCCAATCCTCTTTAAGTCTTGGTTCATCGCGCTACAGGCCTTGTTGCTTGCCCTCATTCTCACAGCTTTCGTTTTCGCACGGCATCGCGCACTTCTCAGGGACGATCCTGACTACGCCAAACGAAACCGTGCACGTCGCGCAAGTAAAAGGTTCTTGACCCAGGCAAAGTCTGATGCTGCTGCGGGAAGTACGATCGGATTTCTTGCTTCGGCGACTCGGGCTATTCAAGAAAGTGTCGGACCATTCCAGCGGGGTGAACCCGAATCACTTACCGAAGCCGAAGTCCTTTCAACTCTAAGATCGATGAGCGCGGAGGAAGATTGCCTCTCTCAGGTTCAGCAGTTTTTCCGCGCCAACGAAGCGATCGGTTACGGAGGAGGAAGCGCGAAAAGCGCGAATCCTCAGTCCGATTTCCCAAACCTTGAACGCTTGCTTCGAGAAATTTTGGGAAAGAAAAAGAAAGCCCCTTCGAGCCGCCTCATTCAGAAATCAGTGGGAGCTTTGGTTATAGTCGGGCTTATTGCGTCGATCATGCTGTTCCCTGCGGGAGTGACAGGGCAGGTTCCCGAGAACTCAGGATTCGGAGACGATTTCGATCCAACTATTGATGAGGATCCGCAGCAAATCTTCGAAGGTGCCGTATCCGCCTACGAAAACGGGGATTTTGAGGAGGCGAAAAACGGTTTCTTATCGCTGGTGGATCAGTCTGCCTCAGAGGCGGTGTTTTATAATCTCGGGAACACTTTTTACCAGCTGCGCGACTACCCAAGTGCCATCCTCTTTTATGAGCGCGCCTTTGTTCTTAACACAGGGAATCCGGATGTTAGGGCCAACCTGAAAATAACGCGGGAGGCAGCGGCACTCGAACCCGTGGAAATCTCCCGCTGGACTGATCTAGCGTTCCGCTTGAACTGGAGCTCGTGGGGTTTCGTTCTGTCGGTTGCTTTCTGGACGATAATCGCAGTTGTCCTTCTATCCAGACCCACTCGCCTGCCCAAGATTTGGCGAAATACTGTTCTTCTTCTGTCTCTGGTCTTCCTGGGTTTCTCGGTTTGGAGCCAATACATCTGGTTCAAGATGAGTGAGCGAGCGATCGTCATCGATTCAGAAACCCACCTCCGCGTAGCTCCAACGGCGTCTAGTCCCTTAGAAGAAAGGATCCCTCCCGGCTCTACTGTAGCTGTCAAAGAGGGCTACGGAGACTTTTATCAGGTTCAGACTAGAGATGGTGATCGAGGCTGGGTTCTGGCCAGCGAAATCGAGACGGTCTTTCCGTAAAAGCCATTCCTTAGAAGCAAGATTCTGTGGCGTCTCCCACAGGCAGCAGAGCATCTTTCGCAGCAAAGCAAAGCTCACTTAATATCCAGAATCAAGCGGCCTTCTAAATTTTCAATCAATCTTTACTACCGCCTGGACTTGAGGCTTTCTGGCTTGTCATGCCCCTGAGTCGACTCATTGGAGGGTCGTCGTTCCAAAGCCGGAAAACGATCCTTGTTGTTACGCGTTTCGCCTTAGCCGTTTTCTATGTCCTTATCTTCAGTGCTTGCTCCAAGCAGTCTGATACACGCCAGAAGGGTGACTACGAGGCGCAAACAGCCGGCCCGTTCCCTTTAACCCATCGACCAGAACGTCTCTCGCTCATCGGTGAGAACGCTTGCAAGGAATGTCATCCAGCAGAATTTGAAGAATGGAGACGCAGTCACCATGCCCAAGCAAACCGCGCGGTTAGCACTCTACGTGACGAATACGCATTTACACCAGCAAGAGAAGTGACGGACTCCGGTAGAGTCCATCGTCTCGAGTGGAACGACGGCACGCCTACACTTGTCGTTGGAGATCAAAATGGGAGTGCTTATCCGCTTGAAGGCGTTATCGGCTACGATCCGCTTATTCAATATCTTGCACCATTTCCGGGCGGAAAATGGCAAACCACCACTGACGCATTCGACCCAAAAGAGAATGAATGGTTCGAAGTCTTTCCAGGTGAAGGAAGACGGAGGGGAGACTGGGGACACTGGACCGGTCAAGGAATGAACTGGAACGCCAATTGCGCAACTTGTCACATGACTGAATATGAGAAAGGACTGAATCCGAAGACAGGTGAGTATCAATCCCTATGGACCCGTCAATCCATCTCCTGCATGCAGTGTCATACCGGGCTGGAAGCACATGTGGCAACCGCCAGCACCGAAAATGGAGGCCAATTGCCTCGAAAACTCACCGATGTGAAAGTGAAAGCTTCCTGCGCAACTTGTCACTCCCGACGAGACGAGCTGACCGCGAATGAATTCAGGCCCGGCGACAGTTACTTTGATCACTACGACCTTACTCTTCCAGTGCGGAATGGACTCTACTACGCAGATGGACAGATACGAGACGAGGTCTTCGTGTTCGGATCCTTTGAGATGAGTCGCATGGGTCATGCGGGGGTCGACTGCCTTGATTGCCACGACGCACACTCCATGGAGTTGACCCGACCTACGACAAACAATGCAGCCTGCACCTGGTGTCATGATACCGGTCTCGATGGCGCACCTTTGATTGAACCACTCACCCATAGTCATCACGCCGAAGGAAGCTCTGGAAATCTATGTGTAGAATGCCATATGCCAAAAACACCTTATATGGTGCGAGACCCACGAGCCGATCATGGCTTTCTCTCGCCAGATCCACTGCTCACTATTGAGATGGGTATTCCCAATGCCTGTTCAAAATGCCACGAAGATCAAAGCGTCGACTGGGCCGCCAGAAAAGTCGAAGAGTGGTATCCCGAGAAAGTAGTGCTTTCACGGCAAAGAGAAAGGGCCAGAGTCTTACAATCGGCTTGGAACCATGAAGACGGAATTGCTGATGACCTAATTTCGATTGCAAGAAAAGAGCCGATCCACGCGTGGCGAGCCGCATATACAGAGCTCCTGACCTGGTACTCCAACGATTCAAAGGTGCAGGATTTCCTAGAAGAAAGCCTAAACGACCCAAGTTCTATGGTCCGATCTAAGGCCGCTTACGCATTCGGCGAGTCAGGTGCTGCAGGTCCCAACTTTGATCAAATTCTTGACGATCCGAGCCTCAACGTTCGGATTGCAGCCGCTCGTTCATTCGTCGCACGTGGAGAGAGTATTCCTGATCCATCGGCGTCAGTAGAATGGGAGGAGTATTTGCTATACAATTCGGACCGTCCGCAGAACGCCCTTCTTCTCGCAAGTGAAGCCATTAGAGAAGGGGATCGCAGAAATGCCCAACTGTGGATTGATCGGGCGATTTCTCTGGAACCCGGTAACGCAGAATTGCTTCGTCAAGTGGCTGTCCTCCAAAGCCGATTGGGAAATCTCACCGAAGCCAATCGGCTCCTCGAAAAAGCATATGGGATGGCTCCCGATCAGGCACAAATTCCGTTTTCACTCGCTCTCCTCCGAGCCGAAGAAGGTAGGATACCGGAGACAATTCAGCTTCTGCAGATCACCACCCGGCTTGATCCGAGTTTTGATAGGGCTTGGTACAATCTTGCTCTGGCCTACCTTAGGAACGGTGAGCCTGCAAAGGCCAGAGAGTCCCTGGAAAAGGCAACTCGGCTCAGAAACAGTCCCGAGTGGCAGACTGCGTCTGACGCCATTGATCAAACAATGCTCGGGACTCAGGAATTCTAGCGATCAATAGAATTATTATCGTCCCACTCGCTTCTGATTTGTTTGCGCTTGGGAACGATTCCCGCTTACAGCATACGAACGATTTCAAAACCTTAACCACCACGCCAATTTCGAATCATGTCAGGAAAAACGCCCGCAACTAGCAAGAAGGTCGCAAAAAAGAGCGCAAATAAACCAAAGTCGAAGAAACGAGACGGCGAGACGGCGCCTTCTCAAGAGTCTGCTTTGCCTTCCTCGAAGGATATCAAGGCGGCGATCATTGGGCACCTTGAAAAAACTCTGGCAAGAGACACAGCCACCGCGACGCGGCGGGATTGGTGGATCGCCACCTCTAAGGTGGTTCAGGACCAGATTCTCACCCGTTTCATCGACACGATGGGGGTCCACAACAAGCAGAATGTCAGGCGGGTTTACTATTTGAGTCTCGAGTATCTGATGGGACGCCTATTTCGAAACAACATATTCAACGCAGGCGTCTTCGATCAAGTGTCCGAAGCGTTGAGCGACTTGGGACTTGAACTCGACGAGCTTGCTTCGGAAGAGAACGATATGGGTCTCGGCAACGGGGGCCTAGGGCGCTTGGCAGCATGCTTTCTCGACTCTCTGGCCAGTCTGGATCTGCCCGCGGTGGGCTATGGGATTCATTATGAGTATGGACTCTTTAGGCAGGAGTTTGAGAACGGGCATCAAGTCGAACGACCAGACAATTGGGAGAAATTCGGTAACCCTTGGGAGATCATCCGCCCAGAATACAGCCAAACGGTCCGTCTCTACGGTCGGGTAGAAAATCGCGTGAACGAGAAAGGGGATTTTGAGCCAATCTGGACCGACACGCGGACGGTTAACGGAGTTCCCTACGACATCCCTATCTGCGGTTATGGAACGAAAACGGTGAACTTCCTCCGACTTTGGGAATCAAAGGCCTCCGAAGAGTTCGATTTTCAGGTATTCAATCAAGGAGGTTATGTAGAGGCTGTCCGAGACAAAGCGATCGGAGAGACGATCTCTAAGGTTCTCTACCCTAATGATGCGACCGAGAGCGGGAAAGAGCTGCGCCTCGTCCAGCAGTACTTCTTTGTCTGTTGCTCTCTTCAGGATCTCATCCGGCGGTTTTATAAGCAGGAAACGGATTGGTCGAAGTTCCCGGAGAAGGTCGCCGTCCAATTGAATGACACTCACCCAGCTGTCGCTACGGCCGAGCTGATGAGAATCCTAGTGGATGAGCACAAATTAGAGTGGGAAGAGGCATGGGCAATAACGCGAAAGACCTTCGCCTACACGAACCACACCCTTCTCCCGGAAGCGCTGGAAAAATGGAGTGTTCCCCTTTTCGAACGCGTATTGCCTCGTCACCTCCAAATCATTTTTGAGATCAACCGGCGGTTTCTCAAGGAGGAGGTAGAGGCTATGTGGCCGGGAGACGAGGAAAAGAAGAGGCAACTCTCTCTCATTGAAGAGGGCCACCCGCAGATGATTCGAATGGCGTATCTATCTGTTGTTGCGAGCCATGCTGTCAACGGGGTCGCCGCACTTCACACCCAATTGTTGCGAGACAACCTTTTCTACGATTTTGACCAGTTGTATCCTGGAAAATTTCAAAACAAGACAAACGGAATCACACCTCGAAGGTGGCTTCTCGCGTGTAATCCGGAACTGTCCAAACTCGTCACCAAAGAAGTGGGCAGCGATTGGACGGCGAATTTGGATGCCCTCACCAAGTTGGAACCTCTTGTCAAGAAGGCCGAGTTCCGAAAAGCCTATCTCGACGTCAAACTGAAGAAAAAGGAACAGCTCGCGGAGTTTATCGAGAAACACCTGAAAATCAGTGTCAACCCATCGGCGATTTTCGACGCTCAGGTGAAACGTCTCCATGAGTATAAGCGCCAACACCTGAATCTCCTTCACATCCTGACCCTCTACCACCGGATTCTACACAATCCGGATTACGATATGGTTCCCCGCGTTTTTGTCTTCGCAGCGAAGGCAGCACCCGGCTACTTCCTTGCGAAAAATATCATTCGGGCGATCAACAAGGTCGGGGAGAAGATCAACCATGATCCGAGAGTGGAAGGTCGCATCAAAGTCGCCTTTCTCCCCAATTACGGGGTAACCCTTGCAGAGAAGATTATCCCCGCTGCCGATCTCTCCGAACAGATTTCCACCGCTGGAAAGGAAGCTTCGGGAACCGGAAATATGAAGTTTGCTCTGAACGGCGCCCTCACTATTGGCACGCTTGATGGTGCGAACGTCGAGATCGAAGAAGAGGTCGGCGAAGAAAATATCTTTATCTTCGGACTCAAGGTCGACGAAGTAGCAGCTCTGCGCGCAAGTGGCTACAATCCTTACGACTACTACAACCGCATCCCGGAGCTGAAGGCTGTTCTCAACTGGCTCCAATCCGATGCATTCACTCCGGGCGAATTCGGAGCGTTCCGGCCACTAGTGGACAGCCTCCTTCAAGACGGCGATCCATTCCTCGTATGCGCGGACTACGAGGCCTACATTGAAGCGCAGGGCAAAGTGGACCAAGCCTACCGGGACCGGGATCTCTGGGCCAAGATGGCCATCCTCAACACCGCGCGGGTCGGCAAATTTTCTTCCGACCGCACGATCCAGCAATACGCAGATGAAATTTGGGACCTACCCTCCGTTTCTGTTTGAGGCACTTTTGAAGGCGAACAGGGTAGGAGCCTTTCTCAGCTAATCTCTGTAGCATCCGCCGCAAAGGCGGATGTTATATCTTCCTTCCAAAAAAGCCTGTCCCAGGTCTATACCAAAACAGCATTATCGCAGGCCCCAAAGAACCTGAAAGGCGGCACCGAAGTTAGCGGGATGCAGGATCTGCATGAGACGCCTCTTTGAACCTCCGTCTGGATCGTCCTTACCTTCTATAATCGCCCGTACTCTCTGGCTGGCATGATTGAGGAAAAAACTCTCCTGGCGCTCCGGCCCGTCAACCGTAAATCCCTCTAGCTCGAGCGATTCCTTAACATCGTCCCAGCACACATTGCAGGTCAAATCCGACTCACCAGGATCATCCAAAAGGTTGGTGCTCAGTCTTTGCTTTCGATAGGCCCTTCCACTCCCATCGGGCATTTGTCTAATCAAAGACTCCCAAGAGGAGCCGTAATCAAATGTAAGGAACAGGCCTTCCCAAGGTTGCTTGAGGTATTCCCCTAACACGCCCGCCACCTCCATCGACAGATCAACCCGGTAACCCTCCGGCATTTCTCTCGGCAAGCGAGCTTCTAGGGAAAGTCCATCTTTGCTTTGGACTTGGTAGAGCTTCTCGACAAGTCCACCTTCTTTCAAACGCTCGACAAAGACTTCCCGCCACTCACCATTCGTAAAAACAAGCCGGACAAACGGTTGCGCGTCCAGCCACTCGTTCGCAAACAGCACAACCTTGCCCGTCAAAGACGGAAAAGAATCCGAAACGCCAATGCTACTGACCTCGGCAAAATTAGGAGCAAGTCCTTTGAAAGACGATTGGTTCGGCTCAGCTCCTACCTCAATGAAGTGATAGTCAGACACATCCGTCCTTCCCAAAAGACTGCATACCGATTCAAAAACCAGTGGGACAAATGTAGATTGAACAGAAAGGTTGGTGGTAAAATCCGCTTCGATACTTGATCCAACACGAAGCTTCTCCTTTTGGTAATAACCATCGTTCTCGTCATAGAGGGCTATCCGACAGAACTGCGAAAATGGAATAGCTCCTCGCTTTTCCAAAGCGGTAGCCAAAGGCTGCGGGAGCAACTCACTCACAAGTGGCCTTCATTTCTTCTCGGAGCTTCCGCTGTGGGTTCTCCGCGAAGAAAGCACCCGCCAAAAGCAACACGCCACAACCCACTGAGATTGCGATGGCGGGTCGATATCCACCCAAAAATTCATAGCTAAGACTAAACCCTATCGGGCCGAGCGCACTTCCGATTACAAGACAGGACATATTGAAACCGCTAATGGCTCCAAGAGATTTACGACCATAGAAACGCGCCCAGACCGTTCCAATCAGAGGTGAAAAGGCCCCACCCCCCATCGCAAAACCCGCGATCAGGATGATCAAAGAATACTGATGCGGCGCGAACAATAGGCCCAAAGGAATGAAGACAGTACCTATCGTAAAAACAATCAGACTATACTTCAGCTGAGTCTTATCGATCAACCATCCGATTCCCAAACTGACGAAGACTCCGATCACGGCCCCCGGAAAAAACGCTCCCAAAACAACCTCACGGGCCAACCCCAAATCATCCGCGACAGATAGAATGTGGAACGTGTAACCTGTGATAAACAGCCCCTGAAAGGAGAACGCCAAATTGTAAATCCAAAACCCATAGGTTCCGAGTGCCTCCGCTGTAGAATACTGTTTAACCACCCGGTTGTCTGGGTTTACCTTAGACTCTGGAATTTTCTCAAGCCCACCATCCATCTCAAGACCGCACTCTTCCGGATTGTCACGAAACACGACCCATGCAAAGACGGCAAAAACAAATCCACAGATAATCCCCAATCCTACCCAGGATACTCGCCAGCCAAACTCTATAATCAGTCCATCAAAGAACAATGGAGTTACAGAGAAGGCAAAAGATCCGATAATGCCCGTAATCGCAGTCACTCTTCCTCGGTAATGATTGAACCACTTCGCTACAATGCCACGGGACACCAGTGTCATGACCCCTTGCCCGCAAAAGCGGAGAAGAAAAAAGCCAGCAGTCACAAAAATGAAACCAATAACCACTCCCGAATCTGGAGCGATCACCTCTTTTACTCCCTCTGCGATGCGATCCACCTGAGACAAAAAGAGAAGTGCGACCCCTAATCCCAAGCCTGCATAGACTCCACCTGAGCGGAATCCCGAAGCATCCAGAAGCCAACCAACAGGGACTACGAGAAACCCGCTACAGATCGTTCCAATCAAATACGCGAAACTAATCCACGTGCGACTTATTCCCAGATTCTCGATCAAAGAGTCGGTAAAAACGCTCACTCCCATCGTCTGACCGGGAATACTACAAATAACCCCGACAGTTCCGGCAGCAGCGATGACCCAACCGTAGTAAAATCGAACCTTTTTCGGCTGAAAAGGTCGGTCCGGACGGAAGAGAGTCATTGACCAAACCTATGCCCGACCGCCCCGCGATTTCGCAACCACCGAGACACTTCTCTCGTGCTCAAAACAAGATCCTCCGAGAATCGGTTTCGAGCAGAGAGATTCGGAAGTGAATCAGCGATCAACGGTCACCGCTCGGCCAAGAGTTCATCAGCGATCTCGAAGTTGGCAAAAACGTTCTTCACGTCTTCCAACTCTTCCAAAGTGTCCACCAGACGCAACACTTGCCGGGCCACGTCGGAGTCGGTCACCTCGACAGGAGTCTGGGGAAGATAGGCCAACTCGGCAGACTCTGTCGGAATCTCTGCCTTCTCAAGAGCCTGAACCACGTGATCAAACTCACCCATCTCGCAAAGCACTTCAAAATGATCCCCATTATTCAGGATATCCTCTGCGCCTGCCTCAATCGTCACTTCCATCAGCTGGTCTTCATTCGTGGCATCAGCTGCGATAAGAAATTGGCCTTTCCTCTGAAAGTTATACGCCAATGCACCAGAACCCGCCAAGTTACCGCCGTTCTTGGTAAAGGTGCTCCTCACCTCAGAAGCACTCCGATTCTTATTGTCTGTGGTGACCTCAACGATCAAGCCAACCCCCCCCGGACCGTAACCCTCGTAAGTGAGCTCTTCAATGGTTGCTCCCTCTAGTTCTCCTGTCCCCTTCTTGATGGCGCGTTCGATATTATCGGCCGGCATATTTGCTGCCTTCGCTTTAGCAATATTGGTCCGAAGACGGGGATTGAACTCGGGGTCACCCCCTCCGTCACGCGCTGAAAGGGTCAGCTCTTTGCTAATCACACTGAAAATTTTTCCGCGTTTTGCGTCCACCGCTGCTTTGTGACGCTTGGTGGTCGCCCATTTACTATGTCCAGACATGGATTACATGATGGAACTGACCCGACTCGGGGCAAGGGGATAGTCCCTCAATTGAACCTCCTCAAACCGAGCAGAGGGATCTTACTTCTTTCCGGTGCTCTTCTTCGCCTTCTTTTTCGCTGAACTCGGGATCACTACCGGTTCATTGGCCACATCACTTCGCTTGTTCGTGATGTATTGCTGCAGAATAGTGAGTAGATTCTGCACCGTCCAATAGAGAACGAGGCCGGAGGAAAAATTGTAGAGGATGACCAGAAAAACGAAAGGGAGGAACTTGAAGATCTTTTGCTGAAGAGGGTCAGCATTCGCCATCGCAGGCGTCATCCTCATTTGGAAGAACATGGTGACTCCCATGATCAACGGGAGGATGTTGATCGGCAGACCAAAAACGACTGCTACCGTATCCGGTCGGGACAGGTCGTCGATCCAAAGAAACGGGGCATACCTCAGTTCGGAAGCGGTCCTTAGCATCCAGAACAGACCGATAAAGATCGGCATCTGAATCAGGATCGGCAGACATCCCGCGGCCGGATTCACCTTGTTCTCGCGAAAGAGCTTCATCGTCTCCTTCTGCATCTTCTGCGGGTTGTCCTTATACTGCTCGCGAAGCTCCTTAAGCGGAGCCTGAATCTTCTGCATCCGCTTTTGGGATTGGGTCGCCTTGGCAGTCAATGGCCAGAAGATCAACTTGATGATGATGGTCATCACGACGATCGACCATCCCCAGCTAGGCACCACCGTGTGGATCGCGTACAGGAAGGAGAGAAGAATCTTGCTGAAGAAACTCAGAAACCCAAACTGCATCACCTCGTCCTGCTTCTCACCAAGTTGGGTCAGGCGGCGAAACTCTTTTGGCCCAGCGTAGAAGTCGATCGCGATATCCAAGCTCTCGCCTGGCTCGATGCGCTCTAGCGGGAAGGCTAAACTTGCCCGAATCGCATCAGCAGGAGGCGCGTCTGGAGGATTCGGCGGGATGACGGAGGAACCTGTTGCAAAGAATCCATTACTCCGCACGCCCTCCCCTACCGTCGCTACAAAAGCGAAGAACTGATTCTTCACCGAACCCCAGACTACATTTAAATCGTTTCTGGATTCTGACACACTTGATACTGGCGCACTTGCTCCGATTCCAAGAAAACCGGAACTTCCCGTGAATTTGCGACTCCTGATAAACTCTGCGTCTTCACCATCGAAATAGCCGAAAGCCAAAAATTCCCCTCTCGTATCCGGCCCAATTGAGTAAACCGTTCCCAAATTCAAGTAGGCCCCATCTCCCGATTCCAGAGGTTGTTCAGACCGGTTAATAAAAGTCGTTTTATGGCGAATAAGGTATGGGTCTACCCCCTCCTCGCCAGGGCTAGAAATGGAGAAAACACGTCTAACAAAAATGTTACTCACTAACTCTCGCTCGAAAACAATCTGAGTTTGGTTCGTTTCATCCTCTAAAATACTGTAGTTCCGAGAGAACGAATACTCCGAATCAGGCCCTCGAATGCTTACGCCCAAGGCAGGCAAACGAGTGTCCGCATTAAACACAAACGTGTCCATCCCACCTCGTTTGGTTTGGAGGAAATGGACTTGCTTGATGCCACCTCCACGTGAGGTGAACTGAACATCAATAAACTCGTTTGCCAGACTCCTCGTGACTTCCTCGACGCTTGCAGTCTCTTCTTCCTCGGCAACGACTTCAGGTGCCACCGGCTGGAAGACCGGTTCTTCCCCCGAACCATCAGCAACCGGGGCAGTTTCTTCTCCCTCTAGAGATCCAAGGTCAGTTCCTGAGTCCGTATCAGAACTCGAGGGCAGTGCCTCCTCTACAGGTGTTTCAGGCTCAACCGGAACAGGTTCCATCTGCGAGGACTGGTAGAACATGAGTCCGAAAGCCGCCAAAATGAAGGCGAGCCCAATCAATACGTTCTTTTTGTCCATTACCGGGAGTCTGCGACCAAAATCCAGCGGCTCAGTCTCTTTCTAAAATCGTTCTCCAGCGCAGAGAAGGAAACCTGATCGAGATCACGCTTTGCGACGACAACTACGTCCAAAGATCGTAAAAGGTCTGGACTCAGCATTTGAAAGAGAGAGCGACAACGGCGCTTGATTCGGTTCCGCACGACAGCTGAGCCTACCTTGCGGGAAACCACCAGGCCAAGACGACTCCCGGACGATTGGTTTTCTCTCTCCATCACCTGCAAATGAAAGAAACGACCGGGCAACCACTGACCATGTTGACGAACAAGAGCGAATTCCGCACTTTTCAGAATCCGGCACTGCCGGGAAAAGTGCATATCTCTAGCGAGACGCAGATAGGCGTGCTCGGCCTTTACGCCTACGTGCTGCAAGTATCTTTCGACCGGAACGGGTCGAGTTGCGCTTACGAAAGCCAAACTTGCGGGCTCTCTTGATCTTAGAAGGGCGATATGTCGGTTGCATGGTTCTTTCGGGAAAAACCGAGAACAAAAACGGACCGAGCATTCACTGTCAACCCAACGCTCCTACGGAAAACCTGGAAGGAAGAGTAACTACCTTGAGGGGTTGGTGATGGTTCCCGCAGGAAATGCGCAGAAAGGTCACTCTCCGGGAGAGGCAAGAAAGTCGTGAACCTTGTAACGATTCAGTGTTCGACGAGCCCAATCCAACGTCTCATTCACCGCCCTTTCTCTGACAGCCCCCCGATTCCCAGGGAGCACCAACCTCTTCGACCAGACTCCTGAAGGCGAGAAATGAGCGGCGTAAACCGTTCCCACAGGATTCTCCGCAGTACCCCCTTCCGGACCCGCAAATCCGGTAACAGACAAAGCATAATCAGACCCGAGCCGTTCAGCAGCACCAGTCGCCATCGCCACTGCAGCCTCGCCGCTTACTGCTCCATGCTGTTGGAGAAGCGATTCGGGGACATCCAACAGCTGGACCTTTGTCGCATTAGTGTAAGCAACAACACCACCGATGAATACTTTTGAGGCTCCAGGAATGTCCGTAAAGGAACCAGAAAGAAGGCCCCCGGTGCAGGATTCAGCTACGGCAAGAGTGCGATCCCAGCAGCGGAGCTGGAGGATCAAAATCTTAGCCAGAGAATCGTTGCCAAAACCAAAGAAATTCTCCCCAAGCATCAAACGGCACTCCTCCCCAGCCTGGTTGACTGCAGCGGTTCCGGTTCCTGACTCCGCAGGAGAAAGACGGACGTCGACGATTCCTGCATGGGCGCAAAAAGCAAACTGAACGTTGGGCCGGCTTTCTACAATCGGTGCAAGCCGGGTTTCTACTGTAGATTCACCAAGGCCAGCGGTTCGAATCTGGAGCCACGAGGACTGATCACCAAGACATCCCTTCTCCTCCAATTCAGGCAGGACTTCCTCCTCAAACATGGGACCCAGCTCGGACCGCGGTCCCGGGAGTAGATAGATGAAGCTATGCTCTAGGTGCATGCGAAGGCCCGGCGCGGTGCCCCACCGATTCGAAATTACCTCTGCTTCCGGAGGACGTTGACATTGGCGAAGGTTATTTTGCGACATACTCCGACCGACTGACTGGAACTTTTGCCGAATTCCCTTTTCCACCTGGGAGTCGTGAACCAAACGCGACCCCAGCACTTTTGCCATTGCTTCCCGAGTCAAATCATCGGCTGTTGGTCCCAATCCGCCAGTTACGAAAACTATGTCCGCAACCTTCATTGAACCTGAGATCGCTTCGGCAATCTCGTCGACCTGATCTGGAACCACCCTAGCATGCACTAGGTCGCCCCCCCTCTTGGAGACGTGCTGCCCAATGTAGGACAGATGGGCGTTCTCTCGGATACCGAGCAGGAGCTCATCACCCACGTTAACTACGGCGACTGAAAAGTTATGACTCATGAGAAGGGGACTAAAAGCACTTAGGTTGACTGGTTCGAAATAGTGAAGATAATCGGCTAAATTGCGAACTCCACCAACAGGTAAACTCAAGGAAATTCTGCATCAGCTTCCCTACCGGCCGGGTGTTTACCTGATGAAAGATCGCCTCGGGGAGGTCATCTATGTGGGAAAAGCAAAGGAGTTGAAGAAGCGGGTAACTTCTTACTTTCAACCTTCGCGCCTTCGCCAAATCGATCAGCCAAAGATCCGCACCATGATTACTCTGGTCCGTGATATCGAAGTCATTGAAGTCCGTTCTGAAGCAGAGGCTATTCTACTCGAAGGAAGACTCATCAAGGAATACAAGCCCCGCTACAATACAGATTTCACTGATGACAAACGGTTTCTTTTGATCCGCGTGGATGTTCATAGCGAGATTCCGAAATTTCGCCTTTCCAGAAATCGTTCGCAAGATGGCTCTCTCTATTTCGGGCCTTTTGCCCACGCAGGACCGCTGCGGAAAACCCTCGGTGAAATGCGCCAAAAATTTGGTGTTCTTTTGGCAGATGCCTCTCCAAGAAAGCTTCCGGGGGACAGACTACGACTGTATCAAGATGCCCGTGCTGAGATTTACGGCCACGAAAATGAAATCACTGTGGATGAATATAGGGATCGAGTTCGCAAAGCCTGCACCTTCTTGGAAGGGCGCAGTAGAGAGTGGCTCCGCGAGTTGGACAAGGAAATGCGGCGGTGCGCAAAGGAGCAGAGATTCGAAGAGGCAGCAGGCCTTCGGGATACGCTCCAGTCGCTAAGGAAGACCATAGCTCAGGGGCGCAAATTTACCCGCGCCCTTCCGGAGCACAATATTGCAGAATCTGGCTCATCCCGCCTCTCCGAAGCTTTAGGACTGCAGGGTAAGCTCAACTCAATAGAATGCTTCGATATCAGCCACATTTCAGGAAGTTTTACGGTCGCATCGATGGTGCGGTTCGTGAGCGGAAAACCGGACAAAAAGAACTACAGAAGATTTAAAATTCGGTCGTTTGAGGGAAATGATGATTTTCGGGCAATGGAGGAGGTCGTTGGACGTCGGTATCGCCGAATGTCCGAGCAAGGAACGCCGTTTCCGGATTTGATTGTAATAGACGGAGGAAAAGGACAAGTCTCCGCCGCTCTACGAGCGTTTCTAATTCTCGACTTGGATCCCCCTGCCCTGATCGGACTCGCAAAGAAAGAAGAGACCATAATCTTTCCCACCGAGAGAAGTCCTCTACGCTTGCCCATCCACGACCCTGGGCTCAGACTCTTGCAGCGCGCGAGAGACGAAGCTCACCGCTTTGCGAACTCCTTCAATGCTGATCTTCGGTCGAAGAAGATTCGGGAATCGATCCTAGACGACGTTCCTGGATTGGGACCGAAAAGAAGGGAAGCTCTGTTGACTCATTTTGGCTCAATTCAAGCCATCCGGGCTGCAAGTCTGGAGGAACTCTCCTCGGTGCAAGGTTTTGGAGAAAGCTTCGCACAAACCCTCTTTTCCCATCTAACACGAGGGTAAAGAGTACCCTCGCATTTGAGACGACTTTCTTCTCTTGAGCAGAAGCCTACCCGAACAAATCCTTTCGAAGCCCCCCGAGTACGGTGAGCCCTCTCCAATCTGCACCTCTCATCGCCTTCGGTCCCGGTGGTCTCACCGCTGAGAGCTGCGGCTGCGTAGCGGCCTGACTAGCGACAAAGGCCTCCGAGCCCAGAACCCTTCCGTCGGTGAAGTAGCGCACC